>JBFMHE010000016.1 GCA_040752355.1 Nitrospirota bacterium
TCAGTCTCTGCCATTTCAGCGCCGCCTTCCATAAGTCGTTCCTTCTTGTCGTTATAGCTTCGATGCACTGCACCGCAACAGCCGCAGACTGTTTTTTTTGAGTGCGCTCAAGCTGGATAATGCGAGCTTTCGGGTCTCCAAACCTCCCCTTAATATCGGCACGTGGTCGAAATCCGGGGAATCGATATTCGTCCAGTAATCGCCTCTTTTTTCCCATCCGGTAATCATGCCAAATCCTTTGCCCCTTTTGAAACCCTCAACCCCTTATCAGCCCTGCATCTGCTGCCGATTAATCCCCTCTTTTTACCCACTCATTTCCACGAAGAGCCAGTTTTTCCAGACCAGCTCTGAACGCGGCAATTACTACAATTCTCCTACTTGAAAAGCTAGCTTTCATAATTCTCTCCTTTAGATATTTGTACCACAATATTCCATTTATTATTTTATTCCAATATCAAGAGGCACTATCTACCTCAACGTCAAACTCTCACTCGCATACTTCACAACTGGTGAGAGGAAGAACTCGATGATTCTCCTCTTATTCGTCTTCACCTCTACGGTTAATGCCATGCCTGGTGAGATAGCGATATGTTTTCCATCTATGTTGATGTTCATTTTCTCTAACTCAACCTTCATCTTGTATACCGGTCCTAGCTTTTCATCTTCAATAGCATCAGGGCTGAGCCAGACCACCTTTCCCTTGAGAGTCCCATATTTTTGAAAAGGAAACGTATCGAGCTTTACCTCTGCCTCCTGCCCTACTCTCAGAAATCCTATATCCTTGTTCTGTGCCATAGCCTCTATAATGAGCGGCGTCCCGTGGGGGACTATGGTCACCGTAGGCTGCGCTGGTGTCAATACTCCCCCGACGGTATACGAGGAGAGTCCATGGACGGTGCCGTCCACCGGAGAGCAAAGCCTTTCAAGGTCGTACCGCTTCCGTGCCTTGATCGCCTCACCGGAAAGCGCAATGATATTCCTCTCTTTATCCACTATATCGGCAAGAATGCCTTTCTCCCGCTCCCTTTTTAATGCGTCGAGGTTCTTCTTTGCCTCTTCGAGGCTCTCGGTCGACTGCTTCACGATCTTCCTCTGCGCTTCGAGCTCGTTCACTGCGGTATGGTACTCCTTTTGTTTGTCCAGGTAGTCCATCTTCGCGGTATAGCCCTTGTCATAGAGCGCCTTGTAGGCAGCTTCCTGTTCTTTAACGATGGTGGAGTTTTTTTCGAGCTTCACCAGGATAGCTTCCGCAGCCTGAAGGGCATTCTCTCTTTGGGCGATGATAGACCCCAAGGCCTCCTCTTTCGCTTTGTATTCCGACTCCCGCGCCTCCTTGAGCTTCCGCTGCAGATCGTGGGATGCTCCGCCTCGTCTGCTCTCCAGGTCCCTGTTCTGGAGCTCTGCCAGGAGTCTTTCTCTATCGCTAAGGTGCGTCGATAATGCCTTGGCGGTGCTCTCCACATCCGCCTGCTTGATGGTGGGATCGAGCTCTATCAGCACCTGCCCCTCTTTGACCTCCTGCCCTTCTTTGACATGGATAGCCCTGATAACGCCCGTTTCCAGCGGTTGGACTACTTTGATTCTTCCATCGGGGATTACCCTCCCTCGTGCCACTGCCACCTCATCGACTCTGCCGAAGTACGACCATGCGAGGGTCACGACCACCAGAATAAAGATGATCCAGATCAATGCCACCCTCAAGGGAGAGGGAGGGGTGCTCTCGATCTCGATCGCAGGGGGCAGAAACTCGTATTCGAGATTGTCCTGGGCAAATCTGGCTTTTATCCGCTTTATCATCGTCCTAAGCTGCCCTTTCCTGCTGGCTGTAGAGGTAATGATAGAGGCCTTTTCGCGCCATCAGCTCTTCATGGCTGCCGTATTCGACGATCTTGCCTTTGTCCATGGTGAGTATCTTATGGGCATGGCGCAAGGTAGAGAGCCGGTGGGCTATGATGATGACGGTCCTTCCATGGCATATTCTCTGGAGATTGTTCTGTATGATCCGCTCGGATTCATAATCCAGTGCTGATGTCGCCTCGTCGAATATCAGGAGCCGGGGATTGGCGAGGAGCGCGCGTGCTATGGCGATCCTCTGCCGCTGCCCTCCGGAGAGCGCCGTGCCCTTCTCGCCTACCATGGTGTCGTACCCTTCGGGAAGCTCGAGGATGAACTCATGGGCGCCGGCAAGCTGGGCGACCCTGATGATCTCCTCCATGCCCGATGAGGGGTGGTGGACGGCGATGTTGTCCCTCACGCTTCCGTTAAAGAGGAAGTTCTCCTGGAGCACAACCCCGATCTGACACCTGAGCCAGGCAGGATCGGCCAGGGAGATATCAATGCCGTCGATGAGGATATTGCCGGCTTCAGGGATGTAGAGCCGCTGCATCAATTTCGCTACGGTGCTCTTCCCCGATCCGCTCCGCCCGACAACGCCGATCGTCATGCCGGGCTCGATGGCAAAGCTGATGTCCCTCAAGATCTCAGGACCATCCGTCCTATATCTGAATCGAACACCTTCAAACCTGACATGTCCCTTTATGGCGAGAAGGCGTGCCTTTGCAGGGTTCATGGCAGGCTCGGGCTTTGCATTAAAGATATCGCCGAGCCTGCGTATGGAAAGTCCGGTCTGCTGGAAGTCCTGCCACATCTGTACCAGCCTCAGCACCGGGTCGCTCACTCGCGCTGAAAGCATCTGAAAGGCGATGAGCTGGCCGACGGTCAATTTGCCGTCAATGACGAGATGCGCTCCTGCCCAAAGGATTACCAGGTAGGACGCCCTCTGGATGAGCTGTCCCAGAGCGCTTGCGCTCCCCGACAGCTGATAGGTCTTGAAGCTCGCCCGTATATAGCTCGAGAGGAGCCCCTCCCATTTTTTCTGCACTTCGGGCTCAAGGGCAAAGGATTTCACGGTCTGTACTCCGGAGACCGCCTCGACCAGATAGGACTGTGCATCGGCCCCCCTATTGAACCGCTCATCGAGGCGGTGTCTGAGCAGGGGCGTGACTACTGCAGAAAGCGCCGCAAAGAGCGGCAGGGCGGCAAGGGCGACGAGGGTCAAGGTCGTACTGTAGAAGAACATCACGATGATGAAAAGCACCATGAACATGACATCGAGTACTGCAGTAAGAGGGGTGCCGGTGAGAAAGTGGCGTATATTCTCGAGCTCCCGCACACGGGCAACCGTGTCGCCTACTCTCCGCACTTCAAAGTATCTAAGCGGCAGGGCGAAGAGATGCCTGAAGAGACGCGTACTCAATACCACATCGATCTTGCTCGTCGTATGAGTAAACACATAGGTCCTCAATATGCTCAGGACTGCTTCGAACAGCGCTATGGCAGCCAGGCCGATGGCGAGCACATCGAGGGTGGTCAAACCCCGATGGACGAGGACTTTGTCGATGATGACCTGGGTAAAGAGGGGGGTAACAAGGCCGAATATCTGGAGCATCAGTGAGGCGATCAGAACGGTTGAGAGTGACTTCCTGTATTTCCAGATAGAAGGAATGAACCATTTGAGACCGAATATCTCTTCAGAATGGAGAAAGCCGCTCCCCCGAGGGGAAAGAAGAATAACCACTCCCTTCCATAACCCGAGAAATTCCTCCTTTTTTACAATCCTTGGCCTGTTTTCTGCAGGGTTGAGAATGAGCAACTGCTCCCCTTCGGCTTTCGCCAGAACGGCATAGCCTTCGCCGGTCTCTATAACAGCGGGGAGGAAAAGCTTGGAAAGCTTTTCGTAGGCAACCGATGATGCTTTAGACTTGAAACCAAGCTCTCGCGCAGCCCGCACCATATCGGTGGTGCTCATGCCCTCTGCGCCGATGGCAAAGGCGTGCTTGATCTGGCCGGGATCAGCAGCGATGCCGTGGTATTTGGCGACCATCACGAGACAGCTGAGGCCGGTGTCGACCTTCGGTGGCCCGTGGGTGCCGTCTCCTGCAGGGCCTGTCATGGCCGCTCCGGCCTCGGTATGATACGGTGTTTGCTCTGTACGGCGAGGTGACGGCACGTCGAAGATGAGAGGAGCAGAAGATCAGTCAGCGAGGGGATTGCCCGGAGAACTGCTTTGAAGAAAGGACTCCCCATAAGGAAATCCCTTGAATACACCTCCGTCATAAAGCCCCCCTCTTTACCCGAAGTCATGGTGAATCGATGGCTGTTTTTATACCACATATTCAGCACTCAAGTCACCTCTTTTTTAAAAGAGAGCAACCAGAGCTCAAGGAGCTAAATGGAAGAGAGCCTCGTAATAAGTGTGTTGCCGGCCAGGACCCGCCGACCTGCTGATTACGAATCAGCCGCGCCCTACCGTCTGCCTATCTGCTGAGTGAACTGCTTCGTATGGGCGTGGCAGAGGGCGAGGGCGAGGGCGTCGGCGCTGTCGGGGGAGAGGGCGCGGTCGATCTTCAGGATCTCGCGGACCATGTGCTGGACCTGGTTCTTGTCGGCGCGACCGTAGCCGACGACGGCCTTTTTGACCTCGAGGGCGCTGTATTCGTAGAGGGGGAGGTTGGTCAAGGCGGCGGCGATGAGGACGACGCCGCGGGCGTGGCCCAGACTGAGGGCGGCGCGCACGCTCTTGGCGAAGAACATGCGCTCGATGATGATCTCGTCAGGCTTGTACTCGTCGAGCATCTCGACGAGCCCGGTGTAGAGCTCCTTGAGCCGCTCGGGGAGCGGCATGCGCGCGGGCAGCACTATTCTTCCGGAGGAGAGATAGAAGCAGTTCCGCGCCTGCGTCCGGCGCTGCGACGGCGAGGGCTGTGCAACCTGAATGAGGCCGTAGCCGCAGTTGAAACTGCCGGGGTCGATACCTACTATCTTCATCAGTGCGGTAAGCGCTCGCTGTCCGGAGATCGAGACATGCGGCTGCTTACGCGCTGTACGCTACAACGCGACAACCGCGTCTCATTTCTTTCTCGGCGCTTCGAAGAGGATCTCTTCCACGATCTGGCAGATGACATGGCCGAGGGTGATGTGCGTCTCCTGGACGCGGGGCGTATCGTCGGTGGGGACGACAAAGGCATAGTCGCATTTCGCCGCGAACTTCTCGCCCTTCTGCCCGGTAAGGGCGATCGTCGTCAGGCCCTTCTTCTTCGCCACGTCCACCGCTTTCAGGATATTCTTCGAGCCGCCGCTCGTGCTGATGGCGATCACGATGTCGCCTTCGTCCGCCAGTGTCTTTACCTGCCGCGCAAAGATCTCGTCGTAATCGTAGTCGTTCGCTATGGAGGAGAGCACCGCCATGTCGGTATTGAGCGCCAGGGCGGGAAGGCCGGGCCGGTCTTTCTTGAAGCGGTTGACGAACTCCGCCGCGATATGCGAGGCGTCGCAGGCGCTGCCGCCGTTGCCGAAGAGGAGCAGCTTCCTGCCGTCGTTGAAGGCGTCCGCGATGAGCTTCGCGGTATCGATGATGAGGTCGAGGTAGGTTTTGACGAACTTCTCTTTGACGCGTATGCTGTCATCGAACGCCTTGAGCACCTTCTTTTCCATCCCGTTAGTCTAATGGAGGGGAATCGGGATAGTCAAGAATTGAAGACGGGATAGAGCTTGTCGTAGGTGGCGAGGATATGCTCGGGGATCACCCGCACCTCGCCGGTGATGGTCATGAAATTCGCGTCCCCGGCCCACCGCGGCACGATATGGATGTGGAGGTGCTCTTCGATGCCTGCGCCCGCGACCTCGCCGATGTTGATGCCTATATTGAAGCCTTCGGGATGAAAGGCCTTCCTGAGGCATTCGACGGCATACCCGGTCACTGTCATCAGCTCGGCGAGCACGTCGTCGGGGAACCCCTCGAGCGTCGACGCGTGATGGTACGGCACGACCATGAGGTGGCCGTTGTTGTAGGGATATTTGTTCATGATCACGAAGACCCTGGCCGCGCGGTAGAGAATGAGGGTGTCCCTGTCGTCGGTCCGCTGCGGGTAGACGCAGAAGATGCAGTCCTTTTCCTTTTCCGAAAGGATATAGTCCATCCGCCACGGCGCCCAGAGGACCTTCATACGTCCCCGGCCTCTTCGCCCAACCGCTTCAGCACCGCCTGCGCATCCTCCCAGGTGCGCCACTTGTCTTTCGGGTTCCTGAGCAGATAGGCGGGATGGAAGGTCGGCATGACCGGGATGCCCCTATAGTCGAAGAACTTCCCCCTGCTGCGGGTGATCGAGAATTTGGTTATCGGCGTAGTGAGGCCCATGAGCGTATGGGCGGCTATCTTCCCGAGCGAGACGATCACCCGGGGCGCGACGATCTCGATCTGGCGGTCGAGGAAGGGAAAGCAGGTCTGCATCTCGTCATCCTGGGGGTCGCGGTTCATCGGCGGCCTGCACTTGACGATATTGGCGATATAGACCTCCTCCCGCGCGAACCCCATCTTCTCGATGAGCCGCGTCAGGAGCTGGCCGGCATCGCCGACAAAGGGCCTGCCCCGGCGGTCCTCTTCCTGGCCGGGCGCCTCGCCGATGAACATCACCCTCGCGCCGGGGTCACCCTCCCCGAAGACGAGCGTCGTCCTCCCCTTCGAGAGCTTGCACCGCTCGCAGTAGCCGATCTCTTCCCGGAGCAGCCGGAGCAGCTCCACGCGGTCGCGCGCGGCGTCACGCGTAACCGGCGCTGCAGCCGGGCGGCGGGACTCATCGGTAATCGTGCGGTGCGGTGCGGAAGGCAGCTGCTCTGTCCGCGGCTCTCTCTTCGCCGCTTTCCGCTCCGCCGGCGCTGCGCTGCGGATGCTGAAGGGCAGCCGCTCGAACCCGAGCTCCTTGTAGAATTCGAGCGCGAGCCTGACGCTCTCCTGCAGGGAAGGCCGCTCCATCCTTATCGCCCTCCCCACTTCAGCTTCTCTCTCAAGACCTGGAAATAATCGCGCTGGAGCGGGATCAGGAGCTTTGTCGTAAACCGCGATTTACGCACCGCCACGGTATCGTCCCGCTGCAGGGAGAAGCCGGTCTGTCCGTCGAGGGTGAGAAAGACATCCTCGCTCTCGGAGCGGAGCACCACATCGATGTCGAAGGTGTCGGGCAGCACGATCGGCCTGTTGGTCAGCGTATGGGGACAGATGGGGGTCACCATGATGCTGTTAAGCGTGGGATAGAGGATGGGGCCGCCTGCTGAGAGCGAATAGGCCGTAGAGCCGGTGGGTGTTGCGATGATCAGGCCGTCGGCCCGGTAGGTCGTTACATAGGTACTATTGATGTTCGTCTCGAGGTCGATGATGCGCGCGAGGGCGCCCTTGGTGATCACCACATCGTTGAGCACCACGAAGCCGGCCACGGTCTCTCCCCTGCGCAGGACCGAGGCGGTGAGCATGATGCGCTCCTCGACGTGGCACGCCCCGGCGAGCACCTCCTCCAGCGCGCGCAGTATCTCGTCCCGGTTCACTTCGGTGATGAACCCGAGGCCGCCGAGATTGACGCCGAGGATCGGAACACCCCGGTCTCCCACGAGCCGCGCTACCGTCAGCATCGTCCCGTCGCCGCCGAGGACGATGATCATATCCGCCCTCTCCGGGATCTCTTCGCTTTTATATCCCCGGAGCCCGAGCGCCCCGGCCGGTCTCTCCTCGACGAGCACCTCGTGTCCCCGCTCCCTGAGCCAGGGCAGCAGGGTCCGCAGTATCTCGACCGGCTCGGGCCGGCCTATCTTGCAGATGATCCCGATCCTCTTCATGTCCTCTTCACGTCCGTTATGGGCGGCGACCGCTGAGCTCGTCCTCGGTTATGCCCTCGATGATAATTTCACGTCCATGATCGCAATACGTGAGCCGCACGGTAACCGCATCACCGGGGATCTCGGGCAGCCGCTCCGCCCACTCGATCACCGCTACACCGCCGGTGTCGATATATTCCCAGATCCCGAGGGCGTCGAGGTCCTCCTCCCGCTCGACCCGGTAGAGGTCGATGTGGTAAAAGGGAGGGTCCGTTTCGTACTCCGCTACGATCACGAAGCTCGCGCTGCCGATATTCCGCGGCGGGATGCCGAAGGCAGAGGCGATCCCCTTGATCAGCGTCGTCTTGCCCGCGCCCAGGTCGCCGAAGAGATAGACCGTAGCCGCGCCCCCCCGGGACTTCAGGGAGCGGCCGAGCGTGAATCCCGCCTCTTCGGTCTCTTCCGGCGATCGCGAAACGATCCTGACCATAGCTCTCTCCGCAGCGGTCATGCCCGCAGCCCTTCCCTACTCTCTCCCCATCCCCTTGATCATATCCATCTTGCCGATGATCCCCTTGAGCTTCCGCCCCTCGACGACCGGGATGAGGTGCATATTCTTCTCGGTCATGATGGTCGCCACCTCCTCGACCGGCGTATCCTCGGTGACGGTGACGACCTCCTTCACGCTGATGTCTTTCACCGTTGCCGCAGCCATCTTCCTCACCTCTTCCTCCATGCGGCCCGGGCTCTCGAGCATGATATAGGCGTCGAAGAGCCGCATGACCGTCGGGATATGGAGCCGCTTCTCGCGGACGATGAGATCATGCTCGGTGACGATGCCGACCAGGTCTCCCCGGTCGTCGACGACCGGCGCGCCGCTGATCCGGTGCTCTGTCAGAGTCCGCGCGAGGTCTTCTATCGTATCGTGCGGTTTCACGGTGATAACGTCTCTCGTCATGATGTCTTTCGCCCTCAGCATCGTATCTCCTCGTTTCGTGAATTGAGTGTCTTCCTATTATAAACCAGAGAGGCGCATCACAGCATCGCGATGAACGCGCACTGCCGGCCCGTGCTCCCTTTCGAAAAGCGATAGGAGAAGTATTTGTCGGGGAGGCAGAAGGTGCAGTCGCCCGAAACCCATACCTGCTCCGGCAGGACCCCCATCGAGAGGGCCTGGAGACGGTTCGCCTCCGGCAGATCGAGATGATACTTCTCGCCCCTCTTTCCGCAGTACGCACCGCTGCCGGTCGCCTTCTCGACCGCTTCGGCCACCTCGGGGCCGACTTCGTAACAGCAGCCCTTGATGCTCGGCCCTACCGCAACCATGATGTCAGCCGGCGAGGACGAGAAGCGGGCGGCCATGGCCTCGATCGTCTTCTTCAGAATCATCTCCGCGGTCCCCCTCCACCCTGCATGCACGGCGCCGGCGACCCTCCGCTGCGGGTCGTACAGCAGGATCGGCACGCAGTCGGCAACCTGCACGCCGATGACCACCGCTGTCCTGTGGGTGATCACCGCGTCCGCTATCCTGGGCTCCCGGCCGAAATCGAGGACGACCACTTTATCGGTATGCTTCTGGATGGGAAGATACACATCCCTGACCGGCACCTGCATCAGCCGGGCGACGGCGTCGAGGTCGCCGTTCATCCTCTTCGTCGTGAAGAACGCCGTGACACGGGGACCTCCCGGGAGCGGCGGAACAACGACCGTATCAGCGGCCATCGAGCACCATGAAGGCTTCGGGAAGCGCGGCGATGATATCGGAAGCGATCAGCCCCTGCATCCCCTTTGCTTCGGCCGCCCTGTCTCCTGCCAGCCCGTGGAGAAAAACGCCGCAGACCGATGCCTCGATCGGGCTCATGCTCTGCCCCAGGAGCGCCGCGATGACGCCGGTCAGCACATCGCCGGAGCCGCCGGTCGCCATGCCGGGATTACCCGAAGTATTCAGAAAAACGCGTCCCTCGGGAGAGGCCGTGACCGTCGGAACCCCTTTAAGCACCAGATAGGCGCCGGTCTCGCGGCTGAAGGCGCTCGCGGTACCGATACGGTCCTCGATTGCGTCGTGCTGCAGGAGCCGCGCCATCTCGCCCGGATGGGGGGTGAGCACGAGCGGCGCCTTCGCCGCTTTCACTATATCCTTTTTCCCTTTGAGGGAGTTCAGACCGTCCGCATCGATGACCATCGGCGCCGTCGCCCTGCGGACCAGCTCGGCCATGAGCGTCTCCGTATCAGGCGAGGTACCCATACCGGGGCCTATGGCGATGACATCGGCCTTTTTCGTGATGAATGCGAAGACCGGGTCGAGCGCCTCTGCCGAGAGCATGCCGGCGCCGTCGTCGGGCAGCGGCAGGACCATCTCCTCCGTCACCCCGGCCTGGATTATGCCGGCGATCGACTCGGGAACGCCGAGCGTCACCAGGCCCGCGCCGCTCCTGAGGCAGGCGCGTGCGGTCATCAGGGCAGCGCCGGTCTTGCCCCTCGATCCCGCGATCACCAGCACATGGCCGTAGTCGCCCTTGTAGGAATCCTTGTGCCGGATCGGGAGCATGCCCGAGACCAATCCTCTGTCAACCGTCTCTACGCTCAGACTATCCGCATGCAGAAGGGACACCGGAAACCCTATGTCCTCGACAAAGAGCCTGCCCGCATAGTCTGCGCCGGGATAGAGGAGATGCCCGCGCTTCGGCAGGCCGAAGGTCACGGTGCAGTCGGCCCTTATCGCTTCGCCGAGCACCTCGCCGGTGTCCGAAGAGACGCCGGAAGGGATATCGACGGCGACGACCGGTGCGCCGGAGCCGTTCACGAAGGCGAACGCCGAAGCGATATCCGGGGCCGCCGGCCTGCTGAGACCGGTGCCGAAGACGGCATCGACGACCACCGCTCCATGGAGGTCCCTCTGCGTCAGGGTCTTTCTGAATTCTACAGGAACACCCATCTTTTTTGCGATGCGATACTGCGAGGCGCTGTCGGGACTCAGGGCATCTTTTTTCGCGAAGATGATCGCCGAGACAGTGAATCCCCAATTGAAAAGATTCCGCGCAGCCACGAGCCCGTCGCCGCCGTTATTGCCCCCGCCGCAGAGCACCGTCACCTTTTTCCCCTTATGCAGCTCTCTCACGCGCACGGCGACGGCGAGACCGGCGCGCTCCATCAGGACCGGGCCGGGTATCCTGTAGTCATCGATCGCGATGCGGTCGATCGTCCTCATCTCGTCGGCGGTAACCACTTTCATAAACCGTGTCCCTCTCTCGACAGGCGCTGAGCCGCCCGGAAATATGCCTCATATTATAGCACCAATGCCCGCACGGAAGAAGTAAGAGGTAGGAAGTGAGAAGTAAGAGGTAGGAAGTGAGAGACAGGAAGTGAAAGGTATAACTGGCGTGCTGTTTGTGATAAGATGTGAAATAAAGGAAGGGACCGGGAAACGAGCATGGTCATCGGCGTACCGAAGGAGATAAAAAAAGACGAGTACCGCGTCAGCATCACCCCGCTCGGCGCTGCGGAGCTGGTGAAAGGAGGGCACAGCGTACTCGTCGAGAGGGGGGCAGGCGAAGGCAGCGGCTTTTCCGACGAGGCGTATCAAAACGCCGGCGCCCGGTGCGTCGCCCGGGAAGAGGTCTTCGCTTCGGCCGAGCTCATCGTCAAGGTGAAGGAACCGGTCCCCGAGGAGTTCGATCTCCTCAGGGAGGGACAGGCGCTCTTCACCTATCTCCATCTCGCGCCGAACCGGGAGCTCACGGAGCTGCTCCTCCGCAAGCGGATCGCCGCGCTCGGGTACGAGACGCTCGAAAAGGACGGCTCGCTCCCGCTGCTCGCGCCGATGAGCGAGATAGCAGGCCGCATGGCGCCGCTCATGGGAGCGTACTATCTCCAGAAATTTCGCGGCGGGAGCGGCATCCTGCCGACCGGGGTTGCGGGCGTGAGGCCTGCGAAGGCGGTTGTGCTCGGCTCCGGCGTAGTCGGCAGCAGCGCGGCCCGCGTCTGCCACGGCATCGGCATGGAGACGGTGGTCATCAACCGGGGTATCGAGAGGCTGCGGTGGCTCGACGAAGTCTACCGGGGCAGTATCAAGACCCTCCCCCTCGAAGCATACATCATCAGCGAGGAGATACAGAGCGCCGATATCGTCATCGGCGCTGTGCTGGTGCCCGGCGGAAAGACCCCGCTCCTCATTACGCGGGCGATGCTCGGAACGATGCGGCGCGGCTCGGTCATCGTCGATGTCTCCATAGACCAGGGAGGCTGCGTCGAGACCGCCCGTCCGACGACCCACAACGACCCTGTCTACGAAGTGGATAGCGTTATTCATTATATGGTGGCCAATATGCCCGGCGCCTACCCGAGGACCTCGACCCTTGCGCTCACGAATGCAACGCTCCCCTATATCAAGGCCCTCGCGCACAAAGGGATAGAGCGTGCGCTCGGCGAGGATGCGACGATACGCAGCGCACTGAACACCCTCGACGGCGCCATAGCGAACAGGGCCCTCGCCGAAGCGTTCGCACGCAGCGCGTAGCTCACGCGTCTGTCTTCTGACTTCTGGCGCCTTACTCCTGGCTTCCGAATTCTGTTTTTCCGGTTGCTTTTTCCAGCCCTTCTGCTATGATTTTTTTATCACCGTTCACGATCCCCACTCCCAAAGCCGTTACGCCGCGAGAAATGAAAGTACCGGGACTGAAAGCATCACTGATCCTCATCGTGCTGGCTCTCGTTGCATCGGGCATACTGGCGGCTGCGTTTGCCGGCATCCCCGAAATCGACGCTTCCAGCACCTATGCGGTGCGCCTCTTTACCGACGAGGGCGAAGAGCTCGCCGAGTTCTATCGCGAACGGCGCTACTTCGTACCCCACCACAAAATTCCCGAGCAGGTGAAGAAGGCGTTTATCGTCATCGAGGACCGGCGCTTCTATGCCCACCGCGGGCTCGACCTCAAGGGAATCGCCCGCGCACTCCGCCGGAATATTGCGGCAGGCGCAGTCGTCGAAGGGGGCAGCACCATAACCCAGCAGCTCGCCAAGATGCTTCTGAGAGACCCCGAGCGGAGCCTCGCCCGCAAACTGAAGGAGATCGTCGTTACCGGCCACCTCGAGTGGCATTACTCGAAAGACGAAATCCTCGGCATGTATCTCAACCTCGCCTACTTCGGCGAGCGGGTCTACGGGATCGAGGCAGCCGCCCGCACCTACTTCAACAAGAAGACGGAACAGCTCTCGGTCGCTGAAGCGGCGCTCCTGGCAGCGCTCCAGAAGGCCCCCAGCAAATACTCTCCCTTCCGGAACCCCGCTCTCGCACAACAGCGCAGAGACCTCGTCCTACAGGCGCTGCATACCGCCAACCTCCTCTCCCGCGATGACTACGAGAAGGCGCGCGGGGTCCCTCTTCCCCGAAGGACGGTCTTCGAAAGGAGATACGAGGCCCCCTACTTTACTGACCTCGTCAGGCAGCAGCTCTCGCGGAGGTACGGTGACGCCCTCTTTACCGGAGGGTTCCATATACAATCGACGATCAACAGCACGCTCCAGTCACTCGCCGAACGAGCGGTCCGAAAAGGCGTGCGGGATATCGAGATGCGGAGCGGCCGCGGGGTCGAGGCTGCGCTGGTCGCCATCGATATGCGGACAGGGGCCATTAAAGCGATGGTGGGCGGCGTCGACTACCGGAGATCGCAATTCAACAGGGCGACCATGGCGCTGCGCCAGCCGGGCTCTGCATTCAAACCCTTCGTCTATGCCGCTGCCCTCGAACAGGGCATGTCGGGCAGCGACCGCGTTCTCGACCTCCCGGTCGCCGTGCCCGATCCCGAAAAAGGAGGGCTCTGGACCCCCCGGAATCATAGCTGGGAGTACTACGGCTCGGTCACGCTCAAGACCGCCCTGTCGCTCTCGCTCAATGCGGCCACCGTGCGCCTCGCCCAGGACGTCGGGTTCGAGAGAGTGCTCGAGACCGCCCTTCGCTGCGGCATACACTCCCGGCTCAAGCCGCACCCTTCGATCGCACTCGGCGCTCATGAAGTAACGCTGCTCGACCTGACCGCTGCATATATCGCGTTTGCTACGGGAAACAGGGTCACTCCCCGGAGCTACACGGTCATCATCGACCGGAACGAGAACGTCATCGAAGAGGCCTTTCCCTCGTTCGAAGAGGTGCTCTCCGGAAATGTCGTGGAGAGCATCAAGACGCTTCTGCGCGCAGTGGTCGAGTCGGGAACAGCCGGGGAAGCTCTTGCGGTGAACCGGACGGTCTACGGGAAGACAGGGACGACGGACGACTACTCCGATGCGTGGTTTGTCGGTTTCGATGACCGCCTCGCCGTCGGTGTCTGGGTCGGCAGAGATGACCATACGCCCATCGGTCCCGGTGAATCGGGATCGAGCGCTGCGCTCCCTATATGGGTCGCCTTCATGAGGCAGGCAGCGCACCGATAGAACGGAATCGCCCCGGGACAACGGGCCTGCGGGGAATCGGGAGCAGCGGTGCAGGAGCGGAACGCTACGGAGAGCGCCGTGCCTTCTTCACCCGGTACACCGTCGTCTCCTCTTTCTCGCCTTTGGTCTCGATCACCTCTCCGGTATCGAGCAGCGCTTTAAGCGCCTCCCGCACCTCCTGCACGCCATGCGTACCCTTATCAGCTCTCACCCACCAGTTCAGTATGCCGGCCAAGGTATCCCTGGACTCGGGCTGCCGCGAGAGATAGGCGAGTATCTCGTCCGCCACATTGGTCTGCTTCGGCATGGATATCCTCCTCTTCGTAAATCCTATACCAAATCCCTCATACCTTCCACCGCACGGCGCAGGGGCAGGCGGGATGCGGAACGAGGGGAATGAGGAGGTGCGCTGCGTTACGACTTTTTCGCCGTCTTCGCAAAGAAGCCGGTGAATCTCTTCGCCACATTGTCGCTCTGGCAATGAGGGCAGGCCACCTTCGGTTTGGTCTCGAGCTCTTTGAGAGAGAGAAATACGGTAAAGTCCCTCTTGCAGTCGTTACAGCCGTACTCATACGCCGGCATAGTGTCCTCCTTTCATTGCCCCCGGTTCAGGCCACATCCCCGTAATTGGACCGATACCTAAATCATAGCACGTAAAAACCGCCCGTGCGATAGGGCAAAGGAGGCAGAGCCGGGAGGTCCCGGGCCACGTTCCCTTTGCGGAGGGGGACGCAAGCCACGGAGCAGATAGAAAAAAATTTTTTTGTGTTTCCTTATAACTCAACAGCTTTGCCTCCTTGACAGCATTTCAATAGAGAGGTAGAATAAGCTTAAGAAGAAGCAATAAGGATTGCGATGCTTTGGCACCGTGTCAAGCTAAAGCGCTAAGTGATGTGGCAAGGGAGCGGGAGATAGGTGTGGTGAGCAGGCCTCCACGCAGCAGGAGCAAGGAGGAAGCCTAAAGCATCTACCGAAGCACCCACCGTAGACAAAGAGACTCTAGTTTGCGGTACCGGGCATCGCAACACTGATATCCTCAGAGCCATACCAGGGATAACGGGTAGTTCTGGATGCAGCAGGAGAAGAGGCTGCGGATGCAGGGCCGATAAGGCAATTACCCGGTCACCCATCCTGAGTATGGCTTTGTCTTTTAGTTCGCCTCTCCATCCTCTCTCACGCCCTCCTTCATGGCCTACGGCTCGTGTATGACGACCGTCCCCGGCATACCGATTTCCCCCTGCACGGAATACGTGAATGAGTGGAAAAGCCCGATGACCCATAAATTGGTCATGAGGTGATTGGTAATGCAGAAGGTGGTAAAGACCGACTGCTCCCGGCACATCGCGAGGTACGGCACGATCTGGTCAGGGAGGTGCTGGTCGAGAGCGGCGTCAGCTGCATGGTAGCGGAGGAGCTCATCCGCCGCCTCCTGCCCCACGGCTTCGGCCCGCTTGCCCCGTGCCCCGAGGGCGGTGAACCCGGCGAGAGCATGCTCCGATTCGGCCCGGAGAAAGACGAATGTCCCCTGTCCGTACGACGGTACCTCCCTGATCTCGATATCGAGAGGACAGCTTAATTTTTTCTCACCCGATATTCTATCGAACACGCTGCTCCTCTGGCGCTCGGCGATCGAACGCGGGAGTCCTCCTCCCACTGCTGAAAGGCCTCTCACCGAACGCATACTCCCCCGCTCCCGCGCTATCAGCGGCGCGAGGGTCCCGGACGGAGAGACGGTGACCGTCACCCTGCCGCCGCCCTTCGGATAGAAGCCGTAGGACTCGATCGAGAGCCCGGTCTCGATACCGATCCTCCCCAGCATAGGAGCGAACACTTCGGCCATGTAGTGAAAGGAGGGACTGAAAGGTACATGGGTGCCGCCTTTCAGCGTTATGACCGCCCTCTTCCGGGAGAGCGCGAGCGCAGGCAGCACGGTATGGATGATGAGCGAGGTCGAGCCTGCGGTCCCGACATCGAGCACGAGCTCGCCGCCCCTGACCTCGCGCGGCGAGAAGACCAGCTCCGTTGATCCCGGCCGATCCCCGCTCACCTCTGCATCCGCTATGTATTTCGCCGCTGCCACAGCGGTGAGGTGCTGGGGCATCAGTCCGGGCCTGCTCCGGTGCTTCCTGATATTGAATATCGTAAACGGTTTCTTAAGGAGGCATGAGAGGCCGAGGGCAGTGCGCAGGATCTGGCCGCCCCCCTCGCCGTAGCTGCCGTCGATCTCGATCATACTGAAATGGTAGCACACAAGGGAGATATACAGAAGTGTGAGAAGAGAGCCGAGAGGCAGGACGTGAATCCAGGAGCCGGTCGGAGCGACCCTTCGCGCAGACCCGCTTCGGGAATCCGGAATAAAGAATCTCCTTCAAGCCCGTTTCTTATTATTCCTGGCTCCTGAATTCTGACTTCTGGATTCTACTTGATCCCGGTCTTCATGTACCAGGGGACGTCTTCCGGCTTCTGGAAACTGCAGAGCTTGTAGATGTAATCGCTCACCTGCTCGGCCGTAAAGGGCCTTATGAGCACGCCGCTCACGATCTTCGATTGGATAAGACCGACGATCTCCTCTTTCGTCGTTCCCGCTGAGGCGATCAGGAGAATCCTGAGCGAGGGTTTGTCGTTCTTGATCTCTTTGGCGAAGTCGAGGGTCGAGACCTCGCCGATGACCGAATCGAGGATCACGGTGCAGCAGTTGTCAAGGTCGCCCAGGGTCATGCCGAGCTGCCGCGTGTTATCGACATAACGGACATTGATCTTGCCCTCGAACTCCCGCAGCGCCCAGCTTATGGGATGGGTGATATCTTTCTTCACACAGACCAGGACTGCCTTCTTGGACATAAACCCTCCGGGAAAGTATGCAGCACGATCAATAGCGAACCCATAAGCACCCCATCATGACCTGCCGCTCCTCTATATTATCGGCGGATATACTGAATATATACACTCCTCCAGGGCAGCCGTATCAGAAGGGGAGAGGAGAACGATTGACAACCCCTGTCTTTGGGGGTACAGTGAAAGAAGAGCGTCACTATAAACAATGCGGAGACGATCGAAATGCTCCTGCCTCTATTTACCATCGAACAGATCGGGAGATTATCATGAGCGCTGATCGCGACGGGCACACATGCGGGTGCGGACGCGGGGTGACCCGCAGGCAGTTCCTCACCTCCCTCGGCATCGGCGCAGCGGCAGCCGCCGCCCCGGACAGTTTCGCCGCAGCGGCGCCGGCTGTCGAAGGTACGGAAACGCCGGCGCAGGAGATGGCGAAGATAACGCTGCTCGTCAACAGCCGCCGCCATCGCCTCCTGGTCGAGCCCCGCTGGTCCCTGCTCTATGTCCTGCGCGAACGGCTCGGCCTGACCGGTACGAAGGCCGGCTGCGAGCGCGGCGAGTGCGGCGCCTGCACCATGCTGATCGACGATATCCCGCGTTACGCCTGCATGATCCTCGCCGTAGAGGCCGAAGGCTCGCGGATCACCACGCTTGAGGGCCTCATGAAGGGAGAGCAGCTCGGCCCGGTGCAGCAGGCCTTTCTCGAGAACGACGCCTTCCAGTGCGGCTATTGCACGCCGGGACAGATCATGGCTGTCGAGGGACTGCTGAAGGCCGATCCCAATCCCACCGTCGCCGCCATACGACGGGGGGTGAGCGGCAATCTCTGCCGCTGCGGCGCCTATGCGCATATCGTCAAGGCAGCCCAGCACGCAGCGCAGCTCAAGCGCGATACCTCGCGAGGAGAGTAAGGTGGAGGACGACCAGAAAGAGCTCTACTACATCCAGGGCCTCTCGGTGCCGGAGACGCCTGCGCCGGGCAAGAAGCCGAAATCCTGGGAGAGGACGACCGTCATCGGCAAGGCGCTGCCCCGTGTCGATGCCTATGAACGGGTGAGCGGCTCCGCGGTCTATCCTTCGGACCTGCTGCTCCCCGATATGCTCTATGCCGCCGTGCTGCGCTGTCCCCATGCCCATGCCCTCGTAAAGAGTGTCGATACCGCCGCCGCCGAACCGATGCCCGGCGTGCATGCCGTCATCAGCAATGCCGCGCCTGAAGTCGCTCTCGAGTGGCCCTACGCGCTCGATGCCAAGACCGTCAAGACAAAGCTCTTCGATCCGCACTGCCGTTTCGAGGGCGAGGCAGTGGCTGCGGTCGCCGCTGAATCGTCATACCAGGCCTGGGACGCGGCCCGTGCGATTAAGGTCGCGTACGAGGTCCTTCCCTTCATTGCGGATGAACAGGAGGCGCTCCGTCCGGGCGCTCCCGAGCTCCACAAAGGGGGCAACACCGCAAAAACGGACCGCTACGAGCGGGGAAATGTCGAAAAGGGTTTTGCCGAAGCGGACGTCGTTCTGGAAGAGACCTACCGTACCGCCTGCGAGATCCATACGCCCCTGGAGCTCCATGGGTGCGTTGCGAAGTGGGACGGCGACAGCCTCACGATCTGGGAATCGACGCAGGGCGTCTACGCGGTGCAGTCGCGCGTGGCCGAAGTGCTCGGAATGCCGCTCTCGAAGGTGCGCGTCATCGGCCACTACATGGGCGGCGGCTTCGGCAGCAAGCTCCAGGCGGACAAGTATACGATCATCGCCGCGCTCCTCGCCCGGAAGACGGCCAGGCCGGTGAAGCTCTTCCTCACCCGCGAGGAGACCTTCCTCGCTGCCGGCAACCGCCCCCCGGCGACGATGACGCTCAAGGCGGGCGTCAAGAAAGACGGGACCCTGACCGCCCTGCACCTTACCGCTCTCGCCACAGGGGGCGCCTACCCCGCAGGAGGAGCGTCGCTCCTCGACTGGCTGGTACGCGACCTCTACACCTGCCCGAATGTGCGCACCGAGACGACCGACGTCTATATTACCGCAGGCCCTGCACGCCCCTTCCGCGCTCCCGGCCATCCGCAGTGCTCCTGGGCGCTCGAGCAGATGCTCGACAGCCTTGCCGGGAAGATCGGGATGGACCCTGTTGCGCTCAGGCTCAGGAACATCCCCTTCCATAGCCAGGCACGCAAGGGGTCGCCGCCGTATACGACCACCGGTCTCAGGGAATGCCTCGAGGAGGGCGCAAAAGCCTTCGGGTGGAGCGGGTCGCGAAAGAAGACCGCGGCAACGGGATCTGCAGGACATCTGCGCATCGGGGTCGGGATGGCGGGCTGCCTCTGGTACGCGGGAGGCGGAGGCCCTCCCTCGACCGTGATCGTCAAACTCTTCTCGGACGGCAGCATCAATCTCAACATGGGAGCGAGCGATATCGGCACCGGCACCAAGACGGTCATGGCGATGGTCGTCGCCGAAGAGCTGGGCATACGGCCCGAGCTGATCCAGATCGAGAACGCCGACACGGGCACGACGCAGTACGCGACGCCGAGCGGCGGCAGCAAGACCGTGCCCACCGAGGCGCCGACCGTTCGCGCAGCGGCGATCAGGATAAAACAGCAGCTCCTCGATATAGCTGCCGAGGAGTTGAAGGCGGAGAGGGCCGCGCTCGCCTTCGAGGGAGACGAGATCGTCTCTGCGAGCGATCCTTCGAAGCGGGTCCGCATTGCGAAGCTCCAGGGCCTCAAGAAGCGCGGTGTCATCGTGGGCGTCGGCGTGCGCGGCCCCAACCCCGAGGGCAAGGTGGTGAACCCCTTCGGCGCCCAGTTCTGCGAGGTGGAGGTGAACATCAAGACCGGCGAGGTGAGGCTCCTCCGTTTCCTCGCGGCCCACGACAGCGGCAGGGTGATGAACCGCCTCACGTTCGACAACCAGGTCTTCGGGGGCATTACGATGGGCATCGGCTTCGGCATGACCGAGTTCCGCACGCTTGACCGTGCCAGGACCGGCAAGATGCTGAACAGGAACTGGCACGACTATAAAATACCGACGGCGCTCGATGTCCCCTCGGAGATGCTCTCGCTGCCGATCGAGATCGACGATGCCGAGGCGAACACCACCGGGGCGAAGGGGCTCGGCGAGCCGGTGACCATCCCTGCCGCCGCGGCGATCGCCAATGCGATCTATAATGCAACGGGTATCCGGATAACCTCGACGCCCGCGAACCCGGTTCAGCTCTGCCGTCTTCTTGCCGGGCAGAAGAGCAAGGGGGAATGAGATGCTCGGGAGCTTCGGCTATATCCGCGCCTCATCGCTGAAAAACGCACTCACGCACCTGGGAACTGAAGGGAGCCGGCTGCACGCAGGCGGCACGGACCTGCTCGGCTGCCTGCGCGACGGCGTCTTCCGCGCTGCGAAGGTGGTCAGCATCAGCAGGATCAGAGAGCTCCAGGGGATCAGGGAGACCGCTGACGGCGGGCTCCGGATCGGCGCCCTGACGACCATCGCCGAGATCGAGCGCCACCCGCTCGTCAGAGAGCGCTATGCAGCCCTGGCACAGGGCGCTTCGGAAGTCGGGAGCCCGCAGCTCCGGAACCAGGGGACCATCGGCGGCAACCTCTGCCAGAAGCCGCGCTGCTGGTATTATCGCGGAGACTTCCACTGCCTGCGCAAAGGCGGGGAGCTCTGCTTTGCCGCAGGAGGCGAGAACCAGTTCCACTGCATCCTGGGCGGCGACCGCTGTTATATCGTCCATCCCTCCGACACCGCCCCTGCCCTGATAGCCCTGGGGGCATCGGTGCGCATCGCCGGACCGCGAAGGATGAGGACCGTTCCGCTGGAGCAGTTCTTTCTTCTCCCTGAACGGAGCGTGTACAAAGAGACGATCCTGGAGCCGAACGAAATCGTTACCGAAGTGGCGCTTCCTCCTGCGCAGGGTATCATAAGCACCTACCGAAAGGTGCGCGCACGCCGCTCCTGGGACTTCGCGCTCGCGGGCATGGCGCTGGCGGTGCGGTTCAGCGATAAGCAGGTGGCCGATGCCCGCATCGTACTGAGCGGCGCAGCACCGGTCCCCTGGAGGTCTCCCGAAGCCGAGAGAGCGCTCATAGGGAAACGCATAGACGCGGCCACCGCCGCGCACGCCGCCGATGCGGCGCTCCTCCATGCACGGCCGCTGAAGCAGAACGGGTACAAGATACCGCTCTTCCGCGGGCTGATCGAAGAGGAGCTGCTGAAGAGCGCGCAGACCTGAAGCAAAGGGGGCGGCCATGCTGCGGAAGGGAAAGGGGCCGTTCGCTACACGACGATGCGTTCGGGGGTGAGCGCCTCGCGCGCTGCCCGATACCGCTTCGTGATCTCCTTCCGGTCTTCCTCTTCGGGAATGTCTTCACGGCTTCCGCGCTCGATCATCTCTGCCTGGAGGAGGAGCGCACCGCGGTCCTCCTCCCGCCGGATATGGGGAGCGATGGTAATGATCGTTTCGAGGAGGCGCCTGGCTACAGCTGCGCTCGACCGTCCGTAGTACCGTATCTGGTCGAAGGTGGTCGCGACCATCTCGGGAAAGGTGACCGGGAAGGCGATGACGCGGAGCGTGCCGTCCCCGGCGTAGCGGAACGGAGAGGGGATCGATCTTCCCGCCATCCGGCGTAGTCCCTGGCCGAGGTGGTCTATGCAGATGATCGCGGTGAAGGGATCGTTTATTCCCGGCGAGAGCGAGCGGACAGCGACTTCGACGAGCTGGTTGAAGACGAACTCCACATCCTGTGTTGCCGTGCGCTGGGAGCCGAGCATGAACGCCTCGTTGACCGCCGCGTCCAGGTCCTGGTCGGCCCGTTCTACCGGCCAGACCGCGGCGATGATGTCGCCCTCCCCCACAAAATCTCCCGGACGTTTTACCAGGCGGATGACAAGGTCGTCTTCCCCCGCCGTTTCGAGCAGGGAATCGCTATCGACCGCTTTTATGTAGCCGTAGCCGCGTGCTCCGACAGGCCTGGATTCTGCTTCGAAGCGTTTCGGGATATCCTCTTCCCGGGGTGAAGGCACGCCAAGGCCGAGCCGTTCGGGAAAGAGCCGGTCTATCGACTCTTCCAGATCGCGGCTGACGACCGATATGATGTTGGAGGCCTGAATGAATGCGGAGACGTGGTGGATGAAGTAGATGAGGACGCCGATGCTGAGCATCGCCAGCAGGACGCTCGCGGAGACGAGGAGATGGGGCACGAAAACGACGGTATCCGTACCCCGCACCGTCCTCAACGTGAGCAGGCAGAAGATGAAGGTTGCGATGAAGGTGCCGAGGACGACCTGGTTGCCCTTGTCGCGCATGAAATTGCGGAGGAGAAAGGGGCCGAACTGCTGCGAAGCGAGGGTGAGCGCGACGATGGTGATCGAAAAGACGACGCCGGTGACGGTGATCATCGACCCTGCCACCGCTGAAAGCACTTCGCGCGCACCGTCGGGTCCGCCGGCGTATATCCAGCCGAGGCGGGCGACACGCCTGTCTTCCAACCGGATGTCGAGATAGTAAACGACAGCCCAGAGCGCCACTGAAGCAACCGCCATGAGCATGGGAACGAACCAGTAGCTCGTACGGAGGGAGTCCCAGAGGGCGCTGAGCTTTGCTTTTCCAACAGCATGCATGGTCACCTGCCCGGAGGTCTGCCCGGCTCATCGCCTCGGTCGCCGGCACCCCCTAGTTAACTTTTAAACCGGGCCGGAGCAGCTGTCAAGCTTTTTAGGATTTGTTGTCCGGAAATGAATCGCTAAAACGACTGTTCCTTCCCGGGGAAGACTCCTTTTTCGACTTCGTCCTTATACTGCCTGATCGCTGCCAGGGCGTCCTGTTTCATGGCGGCGTATCTCTTCACGAATTTGGGGACGAAGCGGTCGAAGAGGCCGAGCACGTCGTGGATGACGAGCACCTGTCCGTCGCAATGGGGTCCGCCGCCGATGCCGATGGTGGGGATGGTCAACGCCCCGGATATCCGGCGCGCCAGCTCTGCGGGGATCGCCTCGAGGATGAGCGAAAAAGCCCCGGCATCCTCGAGGATCTTCGCGTCCTCCGTCAGCCGCTTCGCTTCCTCTTCGGTCCTGCCCTGCACCCTGTAGCCGCCCATGCGGTGTATCGCCTGGGGGGTGAGACCGATATGCGCCATGACCGGTATCTCCGCCCTCCTCATCGCCGCCACCTGCGGGGCCACCTCACGGCCTCCCTCGAGCTTCACCGCCTGCGCGCCCGCCTCCTTGAGGAAACGGCCCGCGTTCCTCACCGCCTCCTCGACGCTCACCTGGTACGAGAGATAGGGCATGTCGCCGATGACCAGCGCCCGCTGCGCACCACGGGCCGCCATTTTCGTATGGTAGACCATTTCGTCCATGGTTACCGGGAGCGTGTTGTCGATGCCCTGGACGACCTGGGCGAGAGAGTCCCCGACGAGCACGGCGTCCACTCCGGCCTCATCGGCTATCCGGGCAAAGGTACAATCGTACGCCGTAATGACGGTGATCTTCTGCCCCTGCTGCTTCTTCCTCAGGAAGTCCTGAACAGTCGTCTTGTCGCCCATACCGCTCCTCTCCAGCTCGAGATACCGTATTATGCCAAAAAACGGATAACCAACGTAAGAGAGTCGGGATATTTGCATGAAATGTTAGGAAAAGGGGCGGAGGCGAGGCATTTGGAGCGGCATGGGCAGCCCGAGCGAAGCCCCGTCCCAAAAAGACGTTGTCTTTTTGGGGGCCCCATCGAAATGCAGAGGGCTCCCGGAAAGTCGTAGACTTTTCGGGAATTCCGGAAGCGGGTCGGTACGACTCGATTCCGAGCTGCCCCGCCTCGGAGGTCGCATCGACCGAAATCGGGGTCCCCGAAGATCGAAGATCTTGGGGGTGGCAGTTGAGCGAAAATGCCTCGCCTCCGCCCCTTCTCCTATTCCGAAAGCCGTATCGCTTTCAGGTGGAGCTGCAGGAACCTGCTCCCGTCCCACTCGTTGATCGCGGGGCTGAAGGCCGCATCGATGACCGACCGCTCTTCGAGCTCGCCGAGCAGGCCCCCGAAATCGAACCCGATGCTGTCCACCCGCCGGCCGTTCTGCCGCAGCTTCATCTTGAGGTGGTTGTTCCCCACCACCTTCGGCTGCACCACCTCGAGCCCCCGCGCGCCGAGGACAGGCTCGTCGTTGCCGTTGCCGAAGGGCTCGAGCCGGGAGAGCTCATCGACGAGCGAGGTACTGAGGTCGGAGAGATTCACCGCTGCGTCGAGCCGGAGCAGCGGAAGGAAGTCGTCCGGGGAGAGCTCCGCGCGCACCAGTTCCCCCATCATCGTCCTGAACCGTTCGATGTGCCCGGACGCCAGGGCGAGCCCCGCTGCCTGCTTATGGCCGCCGAACCGCGTCAGCAGCTCGCTGCAGCGGGAAAGTCCGTGGTGCATATCGAAAGCGGGGATGCTCCGCCCCGACCCCTTCGCAACGCCGTCCTCGACGGTAAGCACGAAGGCGGGACGGAAGAACCGCTCGGCGAGCTTCGCTGCCACAATGCCGACGACGCCCAGGTGCCATCCCGGCGAAGCCAGGACAAGCGCGTCGGGAATGCTGTCCATTGTGTTCAGCGATCCCAGCGCCTCCTGGTAGACCCCTTCTTCGATCTCCTGCCGCCGCAGATTGCAGCCGTTCAGCCACTCCGCCAGCTCCTCTGCCTCTGCCTCGTCCTCCGTTGTCAGGAGACGCACCACATCGGTCGCATCGGCAATGCGGCCGGCGGCATTGAGACGCGGTATGAGCGCGAAGTGCAGGGAGGACATCCTGAAAGAGTCGGGGCGGATCCCCGCTGCGTCTCTCAACGCCCGTATCCCGGTCCGCTCGCCGCGCCTGATGAGCGTGATGCCCTCTTTGAGGATGACGCGATTGTCGTCGACGACCGGCACGACGTCGGCGCTCGTGCCCAGGGCGGCAAGGTCGAGAAAGCGATGTACGTCATCCATATTCCCGTCGAAGAGGGCGCGCGCCACCATGAAGGCGACCCCGGCGCCCGCAAGGGATACCGCTTCGGCGGGCGCACCGGGCAGCTTGGGATTGATCACCGCCGCCGCTTCGGGCAGCAGCGCTCCGCCGCCGTTATCCTCACCCGGTCTCAGCGGCTCGTGGTGGTCGGTGACGACTACCTCGATGCCGAGGGCGCGTGCAGAGGCGACCGCATCGAACGACGTGATCCCGCAGTCAACGGTGACGATGAGCCGGGCGCCCACCTCCCGCGCCCGTGCAACGCCGGGTGCGCCGAACCCGTAGCCGTGATCAAGGCGGTGCGGAACGAAGTAATGGACATCGATGCCGAGCGACCGCAGCGCCTCGACCATGATCGCGGTTGCCGTAACGCCGTCGGCATCATAGTCGCCGTGGATCAGGACGCGTTCGCCCTGTCTCTTTGCAGCACGGATCCGTTCGACCGCTTTCTGCATGCCGGGCAGCGCGAAAGGGTCGGAGAGCTTATCAAGGCGGGGATTGAGAAAGGCGTCGATCCGTTCGGAGGTCTTCAGCCCCCGGTTGATGAGCACCTGCGCACAGGTCGGCGACACCGCAGCGAGGCGCGCGATATAGCCGACGTATTCGGGATTGGTCTTGTTGAGCAGCCACCTGCAGGCCGAGCCGTCACAGGCCATGGGATCAGAGCTCAGCCGGCAGGCGGCGCCGGTTCACCGACGCCGCCTGCCGGAGCTGATGCATGGTATACATTACGGGATGCTTATGAACGGCTTCCGGCAGCCGCCGTCTGCCCGGCGTTCTTCTTGTTGCCGAGGAGGACAACGACAGGGCTCGCCACGAACACCGACGAGTAGGTGCCGATGACGATGCCGAGGATCATGGCAAGGGCGAAATCGTGGAGCACCTCGCCGCCGAAGAGGAAGAGCGCGAGGGCGGCGAGCAGCGTCGTCAGCGCGGTAACGATCGTCCGCGAGAGCACTTCATTGATGCTCCTGTTGATGATGCTGTTGGTGTCCTCCCGCGAATTGGCGAACCGCTTCAGGTTCTCCCTGATCCGGTCGAAAATGACCACCGTGTCGGTGAGCGAGTATCCCGCGATCGTGAGCAGGGCGCTCAGGAGAATGAGGTTGATCTCTTTGCCGAGGAGAAAGAAGATCGCGAGCACGGCGAGCACGTCGTGGAACGTGGCGACCGTGGCGCCGATGCCGAAGCGGAACTGGAACCGCCACGCGATATAGAGCAAGATGCCGGCAACCGAGACGAGGATAGCCTTGAGGGCGTCCTGCCTCAGCCGGGAGCCGACCTTCGGGCCGATCTCGGTCGTCGAGTCGATGACCGGCTGCTTATCGGCGAACCGCTGGGTGAGGATCTGGGTGATCTTTTCCGATGCCCCGCCGAGCTGCTCATCCTGCTTTTTCACCCTGACGAGCACCTTGTTCTCGGTCGGGAGATCCTGGAGATCGAAGTCCCGCAGCCCGCCCTGCTCCAGGGCAGTCCGCACCTGCTGGAGCGGAACGGACTGGGCGAACTTGACCTGCACCGCTGTTCCGCCCGCGAAATCGACGCCCAGGTTGGCGTTGCCCAGGCCTATCTGCACCAGGGCGAAGATGCCGATGAGCGAGACGACAACGGAGAAGGCGAGCGCAAACTTCCTCTTGCCCATGAAATCTATGTTCGTGTTCCTGATAAGCTCGATCATATGCTCAACCCCTTCACTTCTCCTTTGGAATGCATGACGTCAAAGACCGTCTTTGTCCCGATGAGCGCGGTGAAGAGATTGATCGTCACACCGAGCATCAGGGTGACCGCGAAGCCCTTGATCGGCCCGGTGCCGAACTGGAACAGCACCGCAGCGGTCAGCAGCGTGGTGACATGGGAATCGAAGATGGTCCAGAACGCCTTCTTGTAGCCGCCGTCCACCGCTGCCTTCGGCGTCTTGCCGCTGCGCAGCTCCTCCCGCATACGCTCGAACATGAGCACGTTGGAGTCGACGGCCATACCGATAGTCAGGATGATACCCGCAATGCCGGGCAGGGTGAGCGTCGCATTCAGCGAAGCCATCGCCCCCAGGAGGAGAATGATGTTCAGCAGCAGCGCGAAGTCGGCGATGACGCCCGAAAGCTTGTAGTAGACGATCATGAAGACGACGACGAGGATCGTTCCCACGATGCCCGCCAGCTTGCCCGCATCGATCGAGTCCCGTCCCAGGGACGGCCCTACCGTCACGTTCTGGAGCGTCTTCAGGGGCGCCGGCAGGGCGCCGGCGCGCAGGACGATGGCGAGGTCCCTCGCCTCTTCCATGGTGAAGCTCCCGGTGATCTGGGCGTCGCCGCCGCTGATGCGCTCCTGGATGACCGGCGCGGAGTAGACGTTGCCGTCGAGGATGATCGCGAGGCGCTTCTTGACGTTCGCTCCCGTTATGTCCTCGAAGATCTTCGCACCGGCGCTGTCGAAGGTGATGCCGACATAGGGCTCGCTGAACCGCTGGTCGATATTGACCTTGGCCTCGGTGAGCAGGTCGCCGGTGAGAAGCGTCTGTTTCTTGAGCAGGATAGGGTGCTTGGTGACGAGCCCGGTCTCCGGGTTGGTGACCCGCTGGAAGAGTATCTCGCTGTCCTCCGGGATCTTGCCCTGGAAACGGTCGATGAGCGTCTGCTCCTCGCCGGGCAGGATCGAGGCCGGCAGCTCCGCGGCGACCGGCGCCTCGTCATTGACGATCTTGAATTCGAGCTGCGCCGTCCTGCCGATGATGTCCACCGCGCGCTTGGGATCCCGCACTCCCGGCAGCTGGACGACGATCTCGTTCTCCGCCTGGCGGTGAATAGTCGGCTCGGCAACACCGAACTGGTCGATCCTGTTCCGTATGATCTCGAGCACCTGGTCCGTGGCGGTATCCTTGATTCTCTTCTGCTCCGCAGCGGACAGCCCGTAGTGCAGCGCAGCGCCGCTCTCCGCAAGGGTGAGCGACGGGTAGGTCTCTTCAATGGCCTTGCGCACGTCCATGGTGGCCGGCGTGACAACGATGGAAGCCCCTTCCTTCTTTACCGTCGCCTGGATCTTCTTGCGCTCCAGGAGCCCGCCGAGAGACGAAGCGATGCGCTCGGTCGCGATATCGACCGCCTTATCGCCCTCCACCTCGAAGACGAGGTGCAGCCCGCCCTGGAGATCGAGCCCCAGCACAATGCCCTTGGCCGGCATGTTCTTCTTCCACCAGTCGGGCAGGCCCTGGAAGAGCGGCAGGTTAGGCAGGAAAAATACTATCGAAAGAACTACGGTAATCGCGATAAGGATTACCCTCCACAAAACCCCCTTCTTCATCTATGTCCCATCCTCCGTATTTCTAAACCCTACTCGTACAGGTATTCGTTCGTCCTTTAGGATTTAGGATTTTGGCTTTGACCGTTAGTCTTCGTCAGACGCCGGACGGACGGCAGCGATATACCCCTTGCCGAACTTCACCTTCACGTTTTCGGCTACCTTGAGGACCACCGTATTCGTTCCGACACTTTCCACAACGCCGTAAATGCCCCCGGCGGTGACTACCTTATCGCCCTTCTTGACATTGTCGAGCATCTGTTTGTGCTCTTTCGCCTTCTTCTGCTGCGGCCTGATGAGCAGGAAGTAGAAGACGACGAAGATCAGCACCAGGGGAAGCAGGCTGCCCAGAACCCCCTGTATTCCGCCCCCTTGTCCTCCGCCCTGCGGAGCAGGTCCCATGGCATAGGCCTCGGACGCTAATCCCAAAAGTGATATCATTGCCGCACCTCCCGTATACGATGTAGTTCGCTGATGAGCAT
The DNA here is from genome assembly GCA_040752355.1 of Nitrospirota bacterium. Taxonomy (NCBI): domain Bacteria; kingdom Pseudomonadati; phylum Nitrospirota; species Nitrospirota bacterium. The sequence continues at coordinate 28,649 of JBFMHE010000016.1, forward strand.
ATAAGGCAAGCGTTTCGAGAAATTTCCTTATATAGTAACAGTCTTACATAAAAATCGCAAGATTTCCGGGGCTCGGGAGGGCAGAGAGGATATCACGGGACGAGAGAGAGCTCTTTCAGATAGCGCTCGAAGAGCGCGAGCCCCTTCCTGTGCTCCGCGGTGAGCTCATAGTCGAGCTTGCTCCAGTAGTCGAGTATCTCCCCTTCGGACATGAACGCCCTCAGCGGCGAATGCCGCGCGATCTCGGGAAGAGCCCTGAGCGCCCGCTCCTTCGCCGCATCCAGGTCCTTCAAAAAGGCGTCGAGCGCCGGCGCCTTCTCCCCGATGCCGGGACGCACGATCCAGAGCGCGAAGACAAAGGGGAGCCCGGTATGCCGGTACCAGAGCTCGCCGAGGTCATATGCAACGGGGCAAGGGGCAGGGGGCAAGGGGCAGGGATGTTCCGCCTCTCGCCCCCTTGCTCCCTGTCCCTTTGCGTACTTGAGCGCATCGTCGCCGATGAGGAGAAAGGCCGCTGCGCCGGCATCCTCGGGCGCCTCCGACACGATGAACGTGCTCCGCACCTCGTGGAAGCGTTCAAGGATGATGCGCAGCAGGGCGACGGAGGTCTCCGACTGCGCGGTGACGGCGATCGTCGCGCCGGCCAGCTCCCCGGGAGGACGCTCTGAAAAGAGAAAGACGCTCCCCACCGGCCCCCGGGAGCTGATGGAGTGCCCTTCGACGATGCGATAGAAGGCAGCGTCCCGCAGATACTCGATCGATGAGGAGGGGCTGATATCGACAGCGCCCTCGCGGAGCATCCGGTTTACCCGCGAGGGGACGCCTTCGACGAACTCGTAGGACGAGCAGTCGAAGGCGGTCTCGAGGGTATAGAAAATGGGGAAGAGATTCGCGTACGGGATCTTCCCGACTCTGAGCTTCTCCATGTAACCGCGTTATCCCTTCACCACGCCCAGGGGCCGGAGCCGCGCCACCTTTTTCGATATCCCCGCATTATGGACCACGTTCACCACGTTGTCGATATCCTTGTACGCCTCCGACATCTCCTCGGCGAGCGTCTCCCGTCCGGCTGATTTGACGATGATCCCCTTGTCTTCCATTTCACGCCATATCGCCCTGCCCTTTGCCTGCCTGATCGCCTGGTGGCGCGAGAGCATCCTGCCGGCGCCATGACAGGTCGAGCCGAAGGTCTCCTGCATCGCCCGCTCGGTGCCGAGGAGGACAAAGGAGGCCCGTCCCATATCGCCGGGAATGAGCACCGGCTGGCCGAGCGGCCGATAGATATCCGGCAGCTCGGGATGCCCCGGGGGAAAGGCCCTCGTGCTTCCCTTGCGATGCACCACGACCTTTCTCTTCCGCCCGTTGACGGTATGCTCCTCGATCTTGGCGATGTTGTGGGCCACGTCGTAAACGAGCGACATGCCCAGCTCTCTCGGCGAGCGGCCGAAGGTCTGCATGAAGGCCTCCCGCGCCCAGTGCATGATGCACTGCCGGTTCGCCCAGGCGTAATTCGCGGCAGCCCTCATCGCGCCGAGATACTCCTGCGCCTCGCGGCTCGCGACCGGCGCGCAGGCGAGCTCGCGGTCGGGCAGGCTGATGCCGTACTTCTCGACCGCCCGCGCCATGACCTCCAGGAAATCGGTGCATACCTGGTGCCCGAAGCCCCGCGAGCCGGTATGGATCATCACGGTCACCTGCCCCGGGAAGAGGCCGAGCGCGTTTGCCGCCTTCTCCTCGTAAACCGTATCGACATACTGCACTTCGAGAAAATGGTTGCCGCTGCCGAGCGTACCCTGCTGCGCCCTGCCCCGCTCGTAGGCCTTCTTGCTGATGAGGCCGGGGTCGGCGCCGTCGATGCAGCCGCCCGACTCGATCCGTTCGAGGTCCGACAGCTCCCCGTATCCCTGCTCTACGGCCCACCGCGCGCCTTTCAGCAATAATCTCCGTTCGTCATCGGGACCGAGCCGGATCTTCCCCTTCGAGCCCACTCCCGAAGGCACTTCGTTGTAGAGGACCCCGACGAGGTCCTTCATCCTCGGGACAATCTCATCTTTCGTGAGATTGCTCCTGAGGAGCCGGACCCCTCAATTGATGTCGTAGCCCACCCCGCCCGGGGATATGATACCCTCCTGCATGTCGAAGGCGGCGACGCCGCCTATCGAGAAGCCGTACCCGGTATGGACGTCCGGCATGGCGAGGGATGCGCCGACAATGCCCGGCAGGGTCGCGACGTTCGCCACCTGCTCCACCGAACCCGCTTCGAGCGCTTCCTCGAGGACGCTGTCGACATAGATTATACCCCTGGTCCTCATGCCCGGCTTGTAATCGTCCGGCACCTCGACCCTGTTTGCATCCAGTCTCTTGAGCTTCTCAACCAGCGGCATAGGAACCCTCCTGAATTCTGCTTATATCATATATCGAAAATCACCGCGACCTCCCACCGGCCGTCCGACTCGGCCACTTTGATGCGGTGGTAGGTCGCAGCCTTGATGAGCAGCCGCCGCTCATGCCGGTCGGCATCGAACTCCTCTCCATGCACCGTCGCCCTGATCGCGGTATCGGAGAGCTCGGCGATATCGACGCGCTTGCCGATAAAGCCGTAGGTGTCGAAGTGGAATATCAGCTCGTTGAGATAGTTGACGAGCAAGCCTTCCGGAGAGTCCCCTTCTGCCCTCACCTCGAGGTCCTGCCTCTCCGTGATCGCGGACAGATCGGTGATCAGAGCGTACATGCCGAGAGCGGCATTGCCGAAGGCCTCCTCGCGGCTCGCGCCGAAGGCCTCCAGCCCCACATCGCCGGAGAGATCGAGCACCCTGAAATTCATACTAAATAATAGCACACGGCTAGCCGGAATACGCGCGAGACGGACAAACGATGAGCGTGAGGCGGGCGAATAGAGAAGAGGGATGCTGGTATTGCCGTAAGCTCCCTCTTCTTCTTACTTCTTACTTCTTACTTCTTACTTTTCTGTTTTGCTATAATTATTTCAGTTGGGGGAAGGATGAGGATGATCACGTTTGCGGTAAGCGAAGAGAAGAACCGCTGGCTCAGGGCCAGGATGGAAGAGCTCGGCATCGCCGAGGCCGATATCGAGGAGAAGTTCATCCGCTCTTCCGGCAAGGGCGGGCAGCATGTGAACAAGGCCTCCACCTGCGTCTATATCAGGCACCTGCCGACCGGCATCGAGATAAAATGCATGAAGGACCGGAGCCAGTCCGTGAACCGCTTCCTCGCGCGGCGGGAGCTCGTCGAGGCCGTTGAGCGGAGGTCGGGCGTGATGACCGCGGAAGATATCAAAAGAGAGAGGATAAGAAAGCAGAAGGCGAAGAGCAGGAGACGGTCGCAGGCAAAGCATCAGGAGAGGGCATAAAAGCTCCCGCCGTTCGCCGGACTATCTCTTTCTCCCGATCATATCGAGGACCTCTATAATGCTGTCCGCCATCAGGCGTATCGCCCGCTCCCCCTTCTCTCTCGAGGCCTTTTTCGGATCGCCCCAGACGCCGCCCGGCCAATATTTGACCTTGTCCTTTACACTGAAGGGTTTGGGGATTGCGGGATACTCTTCGGCAGCCCTTCCTTTGACCAGCCCGGGAGCGAGATAGAGCATCATCGAAGTCTCGATCTCGCCCGCGTGAGAATCGTTGGCGGTCTCGGCGATCTGGGAGAGCTCTCTCCAGAGGAGATCGTAGGGGGTGAAGGCGGCAATCGCTGCATTATCCAATGTCTCGACCAGCTCCTCCGCTGTTTCTTTGAGCGCCGCCATGTGCTGGCTTCCTCCATGCCCCGAGACGAGGATGAAGTTCCGCAGCCCCTTCTTGTACGCCTCTGTCACGAGGTCCCTCGAAAGGGACCTGAGCGTTGCAGGAGAGATGCTGATCGTACCCGGGTGATCTTTCGTCGTGGTGCAGACGCCGTAGTACGTGAGAGGAGCGAGAAAGAATTTCCGTTTCTCCGCCGCCAGCTTGAGCGCCTCATCGATGATAAGGGAGTCGGTGTGCAGGGGGAGATGGCTGCCGTGCTCCTCGATCGTGCCGAACGGATAGACGATCGTCTTCGTCTGCCTGAGGTATTTCTTGAACTCGTTCATGGTGATCTGCTCTAAGCGTATCATGGCGCTCCTCGGGGAAGTTTTAGGAAATTGTACCCGGCGGCGGGCCTGCGGTCAAGGGCAGAACGCGTTGCAAAAGCAGGACGAATAAGGTACGCTTATGTATGATCACGCCCGCCGGACACGGGATGCACAAGACGGAGGAGCAAATGCCGCCCTCCACCGCTCCCACCTTCACCGTCGATTCCGTTGCGCGGATATACAAGGGCGCCTTCTCTACTGCCGCCACCGTACAGCTGCTCCTCAAGGGCAGGGAGTCCTTCCAGACCATCTTCGATGCGGTCGGCAAAGCGGAGAAATTCGTATGCCTCGAGTTCTACATCTACCGGAACGACGAGACCGGCACACAGCTCGCGGAGATACTGAAACAGAAGAGCCGCGAGGGAGTGAGAGTCTATTTACTCTACGACCACTTCGGCTCTCTCGGCACGCCCCGGAAATTCTGGCAGGACCTGAGGGCCGCAGGGGTGAAGATCTGCGCCTCCCGCCCCTTCAAATGGGCGGCGCCCTTCCATTACGTCCACCGGAACCATACCAAGCTGATCGTCATCGATGCAGAGAGGGCCTTTACCGGAGGACTGAACATCGCCAACGAATACAGCGGCTTTCATCTCAGGATCAAAGGGATGGGCTGGCGCGATACGGGCATTCTCCTCGAGGGGCCGGTGGCCTATAAGCTCGCCGAGATATTTTCGAAGACATGGAATACCTGGAGCAAGGAGAGGATCAGACTCCCCTACGGCGGGACAAAGCACGCGCTGGACCTCTTCTGCGCGCCCACCGGCGCCTGTCCGCTCCCGGTCATGCCGATCTTCGTCACCTCCGCCCGGGGGAGGAGAAAGCTGCGGAGGGTCCTCTACTACAGCATCAACCATGCGCAAAAGAGCATCCTCCTGACGACCGCCTACTTTACCCCCAGCTGGCGCATGGTAGAGACGCTCGAGAACGCAGTCAACCGCGGGGTCGCCGTCAAGCTGCTCGTGCCCGGGGTCAGCGATGTCCCTGCCGCGTCCTACGCCGGACGTGCTTTCTTCTCACGCCTGCTCAGGGCCGGCGTCGAAATCCATACCTACAACGGTCAGATCCTCCACGCAAAGACCTTCATCTTCGACGGCTGCTGGAGCATCGTGGGGTCGACCAATCTCGATTTCCAGTCATTCCGCTACAACGACGAGGGCAATGTCGGCATCCTCCATGAAGGGTTCGCGGAGCAGATGAAAGATATCTTCGAGGAAGACCTGCGCAACGCGACCCGGATCACCCTCGACGAATGGCGGCGCAGGCCGATGAGCGACAAGCTTAAGGAGCACTTCTTCTCGCTCTTCAGGAGAAGGCTGTGATACATGAACCTGAGCCTGGATATTGACAAATTCATTACAATGTAGTTACATTGTAATCATGAGCGGCATCCGATTTGAGTGGGATAAGCAGAAAAGTGTCTCGAACAATACCAAGCACGGAGTCACCTTTGAAGAGGCGCAGACAGTGTTTGTCGACGAGAGTGCTTTACTGGTTCACGACCCTGACCATTCGGATAACGAGGACCGGTTTATTCTTCTTGGCATGAGTGCTAAGTTCAGGATACTGGTTGTTTGTCATTGCTATCGCAAAGACAACGAAGTAATAAGAATCATTTCTGCTCGCAAAGCGACCCGCTCGGAGCAGAAACGCTACGGGGAAAGGTGATTACCATGAGAAAAGAATACGATTTTTCAAAGGCACAAAAAAACCCTTATGCCCGCAAGCTCAAGCGTCAAGTCACGCTCCGGATGGACGAAGACACCGTGGACTACTTCAAAACCCTCGCACAGGAACTCGGTGTCCCTTACCAAACGCTCATAAACCTCTACCTGCGGGATTGCGCGGCCTCGCACAAGAAATTATCGTTGCAGTGGAAGCACGCGTAATCGATTGAAGCGATTTCGCGATAGCGGCGGGAACGCTGTATGCTCTAAACGTCCATCCACGTTCTCCCGGCCGTGCGCTCTACTTTCACCGTTTCTCTTCCCGGCTTCCACCGGTAGGTGAGATAGCAGTGGGTCCGGGGGTTCGAAAGCGCCTCCGGCCTGAATACGGCGGCATTGAAGCCGCCGGCATGGCGCGCCGACATGACGAGCAGCCCGTTCTGTCCCTGGTCGTGCAGGTATGCGCCGACGGCGTGCGTGAAGGCATAGCTGTTCTTATCGACGAGCCCGGGAAACTTCTTGTGCTTGCCCCGCAGGTCCACGAGCAGCCCTTTGAGGTGTACGAGAAAGACGCGGCGCTCGGCCTTCACCTCCTCGCTGAGAGCGGTCTGCATGCTGCCGACGAACCGCTTCCAGTGAAAGACCGTCTCATGGACCGTGGTGACGAGATCGCCGCTGCCGTACCACACGCCGAAGCGCGTGCCGTCGCTGAAGCGTGTCACGGGTCTGCCGTAGGAGGCGGCGCCCACCGCCGTTCCATATCTGAAGGGCGCGGTGATGAGGGAGGACTGGTCGATCCTCTGTACCGAGGACTCCACGATAGCCTCTCCGTAGGCGCGCTCGGCAGGGCTGTCCGAGAGGTCGTCGAGGAGGTCCTCCGATACCCGTATGCTCGGGATAGTGCGGTAGACGTCGTCGTCGAAATCGACGATCTGCTCGAAAAGCCCCTTGTGCACCTCGCTACTGTCCCCGCTGGAAGTCGAGATACCTTCTCACGATGAGCAGCCCCGTGAACCCCTCTTCCTTGATTACCTGCACCGGCGAGCGGCCGTCGAACGCCGCGTTCGGGGTGGTCGGCCAGCGGTAGGCGAGCTCACGGTTCTTGGGGAAGAGGATCCTCAGCGAGCGGTGGATCGCCAGCAGGTTGGCGACCCTGTCGAGGAGATCGCGCTGCTCTGCCAGGGGTTCGCCTTTCCGGTACCGGACGAGGGTCGTCCGGGAAGCCTCGGAGAGTCCCAGCAGGGCGGTCTGGTCCTGCGTGGAGAGCTTCCAGAGATCGAAAAGCGTGCAGATCATTTTCGCCAGGGCTGAACGGCCCTCCCTGCTGTGAGGATCTGCCTCGCGATGAAACTCCCCTGCAATCGCCGTCTTGCTCATGGGCGGACTCCCTTTGCGTTATTGTTACTATTAATGTAACAATAACTGCACCCCCTGTCAAGGGGCGGGTACGACGATCTACGCGGCCTGGACCCTGCCGTCCTTGATCCGCACCACCCGGTCCGCCCGCGAGGCGAGGTCGCCATTATGCGTGATCATGACGACGGTGAGCCCCTTCCGGTTGAGGGTCCGCAGGAGCTCGAAGATCCGCTCGCTGTTCTCGGAGTCGAGGTTGCCCGTCGGCTCGTCGGCGAGCACCACCTCGGGGTCGTTCACCAGGGAGCGCGCGATCGCCACCCGCTGCATCTCGCCGCCGCTGAGCTGGTTCGGCGCATGGTGCATCCTTTCCTTGAGACCGACCATCTCGACAATCGACGCAATACGGTCCCGCTGAACCGCGCGCCTGTTGAACAGCAGCGGCAAGGCGACGTTCTCGGCTACGGTAAGACCCGGTATGAGATAGAACTGCTGGAAGATGAACCCGATCTTCTTCCTGCGGAGCACCACGAGCTCGGACTCGGCCATATGCTCCACCTCGACGCCGTCGAACCGCACGCTGCCTGCCGTCGGCGTATCGAGACAGCCGAGGATATGGAGCAGCGTCGTCTTCCCCGCGCCCGAAGGACCGACGATCGAGAGGAGCTCGCCCTCTCGGATGTCGAGATCAACCCCCCTGAGGGCATGCACCTCCTCTGCACCGCGCCGGTATACCTTTTCGACTTCCCGTAGCTGTATCATCCCTTTATCGCCTCTATCGGATTGATGGTTGACGCCTTCCACGCGGGATAGATCCCCGAGAGCAGGCCTATAATGACGGTGAAGGCGAGGCTCGCCGCGGCCAGCGCCGGCTCGAAGCTCACGACATCGCCGCTCGGCACATAGGGCATGAAGGCCCGCACGAAAGTCTCTATGATATCGTTCCCGATGCCGGCCATGACTACGCCGATAATGCCGCCGACCAGGGTCAGCCCCGTGGTCTCGAGCAGGACGATCCTGAAGATGTCCCCGCGCGAAGCCCCGATGGCGCGCATCATGCCGATCTCCTGCGTGCGCTCGAAGACGGCCATGAGGATGGAGTTCATCACCCCGACCGCGCTGATGAAGATCGCGATAAGGGCGATCGAGAGGCTCAGCACCTTTGCAGAGGCGGCGAGGTTCCCGATGCTGTTCATGACCTGGTTCATCGTTATGATCTGTATGCCCGGCACTTTCTCGTTGAGCTGGTCGATGATCGCCGCCATCGCCTCGGGCTTCTCCACCTTCACGCCGATCGCCGTCGCTCCCGAAGGCTTCTTGAGCAGCTCCTGCGCCTTGCTGATGGACATATAAATGAACGCATCGTCCTGGCTGCCGGTCTTCTTCACGATGCCCGCAACCCTGAAGGTCGTGTTCACCTGGGGATACGTGATGCTGTCTCCCTTTTTGATCGACGCATGGCCGGCCACTTCCGCTCCCAGGAGGATTTCATTGTCCGACGCCGGCACGCTGCCGTCGATCTCCCACGACGGCTTGAGCGCCCGGAGCGCCGCCATCTCGACCCCGTAAATAAGATCGATCTTCCCCTGCTCCGGGTTGGGGAGCTGGGCCACGAGGATCGGGGTCATCAGCCCGATCCCCTCCTGCCGCTTCAGTATGTCCATTACCGACGTGTCGAGGAACTTGGGAATGATCGAGCCGTGGAGGACGAGCGACGCCACCTCATGGGCGCACCCCGAGGGCACTACCATGAAATGGATGCCGGTCCGCGCGAGCTCCCGGGAGAGGCCCTTGTCGAACCCCTTGTTGAACGAGAGGATCGAGAAGAGCACCGCCACCGAGGCGGCGATGCCGAAGAGCGTCAATATGCTCCGCGTCCGGTGGCGCGCGAGGTTCTTAACCGCCAGCCTGATGAAGCCCGTCATTTCACTTCGACTCCGCGGGCGACGATCTGGTAGCCTTCGGGACCTGCGACGACGACGCCCGTAACCCGCGCCTTCTTCCCCATGCGGGAAGGGAGCGCGAAGTTGTTCGGCGCCAGGTTTATGAAGACCTGGCCGGTCGCGTCCTGGAGAAAGAACCAGCAGCCGTTCGACTGGCACTGCGAGATGATCTTCCCCTCGAGGGTCACCTGCCGCCCCTGGAGCTCCGGTTTGAGGATGATGTCCTTGACCATGACCGTGGGCGAGCTGCTGTCGACCCCGAGGCCGTATTTTTCGGCGCTGCACCCGGTAGCGAGCAGCATCACCAGGACGAGCGCCGCCATTCCTTTACCCATAGTACCTCCCCATGAATACTCGTGTTTGCTCTATTGTACGTCTGACTTATGAATAAATTATGAAGGGACCTTTCGACAATAGAAAAGGAGCAGATAGCTCTGCTCCTTTTCTATTGTTCTCCTCTCGGGAATCGGCGGGATATCGGAACGCGCTGTTAGGCTCTTCCCCTCCGCTCCGCGACCTGTATCCTGATCGTCGCACGCTCGAGCGCTGCCTCGGCACGGGCGAAATCGATCTTCTCGGCCTGCTTGAGCCGCTCTTCGGCGCGCTTCCTGGCAGCGATCGCCCGCTCCACGTCGATGCTTTCCGCCTTCTCCGCGCTGTCGGCCAGAACGACCACCTTGTCGGCGGAGACTTCGGCATACCCCGAGCTCACGAAGATGTACTCCGTGGAGCTCCCCTTCTTCACGGCCAGCATGCCGATCCTGAGCGTCGTAATGAACGGGACATGCCCCGGCAGTATCCCGAACTCGCCCTCGCTGCCGGCCGCGGTGATTTCATCCACATCGCCGCTCATCACGAGCCCGTGCGGTGTAACAATGTCCAGTCTTAATGTAGTGTCCATTCCCAGCTCCTGTTATAGCGTTTGTCGCGTTCATCGCGTACAGCGTTCATCACGGTTATTTATCATCACTACGCTATAACGCTATAAACGCTGAACGCTATACCGCGAATTACCTGCTCCAGCCGAGCTTCCGTGCGTTCTCCTCGACCTCCTCGATGCCGCCCGTCATGTAGAACGCCTGCTCGGGTACATCGTCGTACTGGCCGTCGGCGATCGCCTTGAAGCCTTTTATGGTATCCTCGAGCTTCACGTATTTGCCCGCCCTGCCGGTAAAGACCTCGGCAACATGGAACGGCTGGCTCAGGAAGCGCTGTATCTTTCTCGCCCGGGAGACGGTAAGCTTGTCGTCTTCAGCGAGCTCTTCCATACCGAGAATGGCGATGATGTCCTGGAGCTCCTTGTAGCGTTGGAGGATCGACTGCACCTTTCTCGCAACGCCGTAGTGCTCCTCGCCGATGACGAGCGGGTCGAGCGCGCGGGAGGTCGAATCCAGCGGGTCCACGGCAGGATAGATGCCGAGCTCCGAGATCTGGCGCGAGAGAACGACGGTTCCGTCGAGATGGGTAAAGGCCGTTGCGACCGCAGGGTCGGTCAGGTCGTCGGCAGGAACGTAGATCGCCTGCATCGAGGTGATCGCGCCCTTCTTGGTGGTCGTGATCCTCTCCTGGAGGTTGCCCATATCCGTACCGAGGTTCGGCTGGTAGCCGACCGCAGACGGCATTCTTCCGAGGAGCGCCGAGACTTCGGAACCGGCGAGGGTGTATCTGAATATGTTGTCGATGAAGATGAGCACGTCCTGGCCCTGGTCCCTGAAGTATTCTGCTGCGGTAAGGGCGGTGAGGCTGACCCTCAGCCGCGCTCCGGGGGGTTCGTTCATCTGGCCGTAGATCAGGGCGACGTTGTTGACGACGCCCGACTCCTTCATTTCGCGGTAGAGGTCGTTTCCCTCTCTCGTCCTTTCGCCGACGCCCGCGAAGACCGAGACGCCGCCGTGCTTCAGGGCGATGTTGTGGATCATCTCCATGATAACGACGGTCTTGCCGACACCGGCGCCGCCGAACATCCCCATCTTGCCGCCGCGGACAAAGGGGACGAGAAGGTCGAAGACCTTAACGCCCGTCTCGAAGACCTGGGAGACCGGCTCCTGCTCGGTGAAGTCGGGCGCAGGCCGGTGGATCGGCAGCCGCTCCGTGGTCTGAATGGGACCGAGCTTGTCGTAGGGGTCGCCGACGACGTTCATGATCCTGCCGAGCGTCCCTTTGCCGACCGGGATCGATATCGGGAGGCCGGAATCCTTGACCCTCATGCCGCGGACCACGCCGTCGGTGGTCTGCATCGCGATCGTCCTCACCTTGTTCTCGCCGAGGTGGGACGCCACCTCGAGGGTGATGTCGAGGGCCGGGACTCCCTTCGCAGGGTCGCCGGGAGATTCTATCTTCAAGGCGTTGAGAATTGCGGGAAGCTCTTTGTCGAACTCCACGTCGACGACTGCACCAATGACCTGCGAGACCTTGCCTTCATTCATGAGTACGACCTCCTGTATATTCTGGTTATAGCGTACTGCGTTATAGCGTTTATAGCGTACCGCGTGAAGCGTTATAGCGTCTATCGCGCAAAAAGATCAAAGAATGATTTCCTTTGGCCCTATAACCGATGAACGCTATACCGTGTCTCATTGCTTCAATGCCTCGACGCCGCCCACGATATCCATGAGCTCTTTCGTAATCGACGCCTGCCGCGCCTTGTTGTACTGCAGGGTAAGGGCTGCGATCATATCGTCGGCGGCCTTCGTCGCATTCTCCATAGAGGTCATCCGTGCAGCCTCTTCGGAAGCCTGGGATTCGAGGAGCGCCCGGAACACCTGTATCTCGAGGTTCTTCGGCAGCAGCATATCGAAGATAGTCTGCTGCGAGGGCTCGTACAGGAAGTCCGCCGCTTCCTCCGGGGCCGCAGCACCCTCGGCGGAGACGGGTGCAAGGGGCAGCAGGCGCGCTACCGACACCTTCTGCACCAGCGCCGACTTGAACTCGTTGTAGACGAGATACACCTCGTCGCAGCGCTCATTGATGTATTCCTCAATGATGTTCTGGGTGATTTCCTTGGCATTCAGGTAGGAGATCCGCCCTGAAATGCCGGTCCAGGACTGCCGCAAGGCAATGTTTCTCCGCTTGAAGAGGTCGGTCCCTTTCTTGCCGATAGCGCTGACGCTCACCGCAGCCCCGTCGGCCCGCAGCTCCTTGATGAGCCTGAGAGCAGCCTTCATGATGTTGGTGTTGAAGGCGCCGCAGAGACCTTTGTCGCTCGTCAGGACCAGGACCTCGACACTCTTCCTGAGACGCACCTCGAGAAGGGGATGGCCTGTCTCGACGGTCTTCGCGAGGCCGGAAAGCACCGCGTTCATCTTGTCGGCATACGGCCGCAGCTCGATGATCCTCGTCTGCGCCTTCCTGAATTTGGCTGCGGCAACCATCTTCATGGCCTTGGTGATCTGCTTCGTGCTCTTGACCGAGCCGATTCTCTTTCGTATCTCTTTTAACCCAGGCATGTGGTCTCCCCTTTACCCGTTTATACGATAAAGCTCTTCTTGAACTCGGTAACGGCGGCGGTGAGCTTCTCTTTCATCGTGTCGTCGATCGCCTTCTTCTCTCTCAGCTCGTTCCTCACGTCCGTCTTCCTGTCCTTCATGAAGCTGTAGAACTCGGCCTCGAATTTCTTCAACGCATCGACCGGGATATCGTCGAGATGCCCCTGGGAGCCGGCGAAGAGTATCGCTACCTGGTCCTCGACCGGGAGCGGCACATACTGGTCCTGCTTGAGGATTTCGACCATCCGTTTTCCTCTCTCGATCTGGGCCAGCGTCGACTTGTCGAGGTCGGAGCCGAACTGCGCGAAGGCGGCGAGCTCCCTGAACTGCGCGAGGTCGAGCCTGAGGGTACCGGCGACCTGCTTCATCGCCTTGGTCTGGGCCGCGCTGCCGACCCGGCTGACCGACAGGCCGACGTTGACGGCCGGCCGTACGCCCGCATAGAAGAGGTCGGGCTCGAGATAGATCTGGCCGTCGGTGATCGAGATGACGTTCGTCGGGATATAGGCGGAGACGTCGCCGGCCTGCGTCTCGATGATCGGGAGCGCCGTCAGCGAGCCGCCGCCGAGCTCGTCGCTCAGCTTCGCCGCCCGCTCGAGCAGTCTCGAGTGGAGGTAGAAGACGTCGCCGGGGAACGCCTCGCGTCCGGGAGGACGCCTCAGGATGAGCGACAGCTGGCGGTAAGCGGTAGCCTGCTTGCTCAGGTCGTCATAGATGATCAGGGCATGCTTCCCGTTATCCCTGAAGTATTCGCCGATGGCGCATCCCGTATAAGGGGCTATATACTGGAGCGGCGCCGGCTCGCTCGCCGTTGCCGAGACGACGATGGTGTGGTCCATGGCGCCATGCTCTTCGAGGGTCTTGACCACGCGGGCGACGCTCGCCCTCTTCTGTCCGACGGCGACGTAGATGCAGACGACGCCGCTGCCCTTCTGGTTGATGATCGCATCGATCGCGATCGCGGTCTTCCCGGTCTGGCGGTCGCCGATGATAAGCTCTCGCTGGCCCCTGCCGACCGGGATCATGGCGTCGATGGCCTTGACGCCCGTCTGGAGGGGCTCCCTGACCGGCTGCCGGTCGACGATACCGGGGGCGACGACATCGACGATCCTGCTCGTCTTGGCGGCGATCGGGCCCTTGCCGTCGATCGGCTGGCCGATAGCATTGACGACCCTGCCGATCATCTCTTCGCCTGCGGGAACCGACATGATCTTGCCGGTCCTCTTGGCGACATCGCCCTCTTTGATCGCCGTGTCCTCGCCGAAGAGGACCGCGCCGACCGTGTCTTCCTCGAGGTTGAGCGCCATGCCGAAGACATTGTTGGGGAACTCGAGAAGCTCCGACGCCATGCAGTTTTCGAGTCCGTAAATCCGGGCGATACCGTCGCCGACGCCGGTGACGACCCCCACCTCGCTGACATCGACGCGCTTCTCGAAATCGGTGATCTGCTTTTTCAGGTACTCACTAATCTCGTCTACTTTGATTTCCATGCGTTCACCCCTTTATGAGCTTATCTTTCAAAAGCCCCAACTGGCCTTTTATACTGCTGTCGTACATGGTGCTGCCCACTTTTATCCTGACGCCGCCCAGGAGCGCGGGATCGACGACGAACTCGAGGTCGATATCCCTTCCGGTCACCTTCTTGAGCGACCCGGCCAGCTGCGTCTCATACTCTCTGCTCAACGGGACCGGCGAGGTCACCACCGCCCTGGAGCGTTTCTTCATCTCGAGATACTGGGCGACGATCGCGTTGAGGATCTCCGGGAGGGCGCCCAGGGCGTTGATCCGGAGGAGGTACTGGAGATACCGGCCCGTCTTCTCGGACATCGTGAGCTTCCGGCTGAGGTACGCAATGACCTGCCTGCTCTCGTCCTCGCTGAAGAGAGGGCTTACGAGGAGGTTCCTGAACCGCTTATCCTTTTCCATCAGGCCGGCTATCGCCTGCAGCTGCTCGATCCCCTGGGGAACCTCGCTCAGGTCGACAGTGCTCAAGAATTGACGCGCGTATTTTTTGACACCCTTTACCTTTTTCAATTTTTACCCTCTATCAATTTAAGAGATTCCTGCAGGAGCCTGTCCTGGTCCTCTTTGGTCATCGTGGCCTTGATCTTCTCTTCGGCAAGCTGCATGGCGGCATCCACCGCCTCCGCCTTGATCACATCCTTCGCCCGCTTCACCTCGTAATCGATATTGGTCTTTGCCTGCTCCAGTATCTTTTCCTTGAGCCGTTCTCCCTCTTCGATAAGCCGCTGCTTCTCCCTCTCGCCGGAGCCTGCAGCAGCAGCCTTGATCTCCTCGATCTCCTTGTCCTTCAGCCTGAGCCGCTCCTCGACATCGGCGAGCGCCTTCCGCGCAAGCTCCTTCGCCTCCTGCGCCTCGGTGATGCTCTTTTCAATCAGCTCCCGCCGGCTCCGGAGATAGTCCTTCAGCGGCTTGCCGGCGAATTTCACGAGGATAAAGACGAGGACGCCGAAGTTGAGCAGCCGCCAGACCCACTCCATCGGCGTGCCCCAGCCCCCGTGGTGCGCCCCCCCGCTAGCAGCGAGCGCGTTGGTGTAAAGGGCGGATTGCATAAGGCAGACTGCGAGCAGGTGGAGCCCGGCTTTCCGGAGTTTAGAATGGGGAGCTTGGGGTTTGGAATTTGTCATCTTCATGCTGCTTTCACCAGCTTTCTCACGATCTCTTCCGAGAATTTATCGATATCGCCTCTGAGCGCGGCCCTCGCCTTTTCAGCCTCGGCCTGGAGCTCTTTCCTCGCCTGTTCGATCATTCCCACGGCATGCGCCTCGGCCTTCGAGAGCGTCTCCTTCTGCACCGCCTGCCCTTCCTCCCGCACCGCAGCATACGCCTCTTTGGCCTTGTTCTTCGCTGCGAGCAGCTCTGCGTTCATTGTCGCGACCGCCTCGTCCTTCCGGGCCGACATGGCCTTCGCTTCGTCGAGGGCGCCGACGGTGGCGACTTCGCGTTCTTTGAAAACTTTGGCGAGGGGAGTGAAAAGGATTCTATTAAGGATGATCAGCAAGACGATAAAATTGGCAAGGAGAACTAAAAAAGGGACTAGTTTGAAATCTAGCATATCCTCTCCTTCATCTACAATTTTATGACATCGAATTTCACGATACCATACGCACACGCACCTTTGTCAAGAATTCGGCGATTATAATTTCTTATAACAACTTAGGTGAAAATTATACCTGTGTCATCGGCGCCCGGCCGCTACAAAAAGTAACCAGCGGAGGCGACAATCTTTTCTACAGCGTCCTCGACTTCGGCAGGAGACGTATCCTTCCCGACGCTCAATCTCACTGCGGAGAGGGCTTCGCTCTCGGGCACTCCCATCGCGGTGAGCACCGCGGAAGGAGTCCGTCTGCCGGCGTGGCAGGCGGAGCCCGCGGAGAAGGCGACCTCTTCTTTCAACCGTTCAACGAGATCGTCGCCGACAATACCTTTTATCGAGATATTCAAGGTATTGGGAAGACGGAGGTAGGGATGCCCGTTCAGCGTCAGGGGAAGGCCGCTCTCCAACAACGACCCATGGAGCAGGTCGCGCATTCGCCGCATATGCTCGTACCGCGCCGGCAGGTCCCGCGTCGCGAGCTCGGCTGCCGTGCCGAGGCCGACGATACCGAGGATATTCTCGGTGCCCGGCCGCATGCCCCGCTCATGCCCTGCGCCGAACATGATCGGATCCGGCACAGCGGCTTCCGCCTCTGCGCGCAGGGAGCATGCCGGCTCCTCTTGTCCCGGGGACTTCAGCCCGGAGCCGAGATTCCTTATATAGAGAGCGCCGACCCCTTTGGGACCGTAGAACTTGTGGGAGACGATGGTCAGCATATCGACCGGCAGCTCCGCCACCGAGATGCCGACCTTCCCGACGCTCTGCGCTGCATCGGAGTGAAAGGGGATGCGGTGCTGGCGCGCGATGATCCCGATCTCGTCGATGAGCTGCAGAACGCCGGTCTCGTTGTTCGAGTGCATGATGCTGATCAGGACGGTATCCTTCCGTATCGCCCTGCTCACCTCGTACGGGTCGACGAGTCCCTCCTCGTCGACCGGGAGATAGGTCGCCTCGAACCCGCGCGTCTCGAGCCACCGTACCGGGTTCAGCACCGAGGGGTGCTCGATGGAAGAGGTGATCACATGTCCCCGCCGGCGCCTGTACGCGGCGCCGATCAGCGCGAGGTTGTTCGCCTCGGTCCCGCCGGAGGTGAAGACGATTTCATCCGGCGCGCTGCCGATCAGGCGGGCTACCTGCGCCCGCGCCTGTTCGATCGCCTCTTTTGCGGCCCTGCCGGGACGATGGGAGCTGGAAGGATTGCCGAAGAGCTCGACGGCTCCGGCGAGCGCATCCTTCACCTCCTGAGCGAGGGGCGTTGTCGCGTTGTGATCGAGGTAGATCATCAGACGCCGATATCGCGGTGGGTGACGGACGGTTCGAGGCCATGCCTGAGCTTGATCTGCTCCGCTATCTTCTCGACCACGGCAGGCGAGCGGTGGCGGCCGCCGGTGCAGCCGACGCCGATGACCAGATAGGAACGGCCTTCCTTTATATAGTGGGGGAGCAGGAAATCGAGGAGACCCGCGAGCCGGTCGAGGAACTCCTTCGTCTCGTCGCGGCGGAGCACGAAGTCGGCGACCTCCCGGTCCGTGCCCTTCAGCGGCTTCAGCTCGGGGACGAAGTAGGGATTGGGCAGAAAGCGGACGTCGAAGAGGAGGTCGATATCGGCCGGCACGCCGAATTTGAAGCCGAAGGAGATCATCGAGATCGTCATGCCCAGCGCTGCCTGGACATCGCCGTGCGTCGATATGATGAGATGCCGCAGCTGGTGGGGGGTATAGTTGGAGGTGTCGATGATCTTGTCCGCCGCCTCCCGCATGCCGGCGAGGAGCGACACCTCTTCGCCGATCGCCTCGTCGATGCCCGCGGCCCTGCCCATGGCGACCATGGGATGCGGGCGCCGCGTCTCCTTGTACCGCCTTACCATGACCTGTTTTTCGGCCTCGAGGAAGAGTATCTCGACCAGGTACTGCTCTTTGAGGCGGGAAAGTATCCGATAGACGTCGGCGAGAAAGAACTTCTCTCTTACGTCCACGCCGATGCCGATCTTCCGTATGCTCTCCCCGGCCTTGACCGTCGAGAGGAAGGGGTCGATGAGGGTCACCGGCAGGTTATCGATGCAGAAGTAGCCGATGTCTTCGAGAGCCCTGAGGGCGACGGTCTTGCCCGCGCCCGAGAGCCCGCTCACCACGACGACTTCGATCTTCCGGTGTTCCATCGATACGGTCGGCAGCGGGATAAACGGCTACTTGACCGGCTCTATCAGGCCGTAGTTGCCGTCATCCCGGCGGTAGACGACATTGATGTCGCCGCTCTTCTCATTGGTGAATACGAAGAAGTCCTTGTCGAGCAGCTCCATCTGGTGGACCGCCTCTTCGGAGCTCATGGGCTTCATATCGAACCGCTTGTGCTTGATGATCCGTCCGCCTTCCTCTGCCCGCGGCGCAGGCGCTTCGGCGGCCCGCTTCTCGCCTTTGCGGTAGTCGTGGTGCTTCTCCTTGTATTTCTTGACCTGCTTCTCGAGCTTTTCGACGACCTCGTCGATGGCGGAATAGACTTCGCCGGTGACGCTCTCGGCCTGGATCAGGACGCCGTTCACCTTGAGCAGCACCTCGGCCTTATGGCGGTATTTCTCGACGCTCAGGGTCACCACCGCCTCGCCGATATTCGCCAGGAACTTGTCGAACTTGCCGATCTTCTCTTCGGCATAGCTCTTCAGGGCAGGGGTTATCTCAAGATGACGACCGTTGACAATCACATTCATACGCTCTCCTCCGTCTCGTATAGGTTATATAGCGGTGCTCATTCGAATCGTTTGCGCTGGTTCTGCGGAGGGATCTTCAGCTCCTCACGGTACTTGGCGACCGTCCTCCGTGCGATGGTGATGTTCTGCTCCTTCAGTTTATCCACGATCATCTGGTCGCTGAGCGGCTTCTTCGGGTCCTCCTCCGTCACGATCTTCCTGATCAGGTCCTTGACCAGGGTGGACGAGACATCCCCGGCCTCGGACTGAATCGCGCTGCTGAAGAAGAACCTGAAGCTGTAGACGCCGTGATCGCAGGCGAGGTACTTGTTCGAGGTCACCCTGCTGATCGTGCTTTCGTGCATCGCGATGTCCATGGCGACATCCTTGAGGTTCAGCGGCTTCAACTCCTGCATGCCCCGCTCGAAAAAGTCCCGCTGGAACTTGAGGATGCTCTCGGAGACTTTATAGATGGTCTTGTTCCGCTGGTCGAGGCTCTTGATCAGCTCCGTTGCGCGGCGGAGCTTGTCCTTCAGGAACTCCCGCTCCTCACGGGTGAGCGACTCCTTCTTGAGGAGCAGCTTCCGGTAGCTGTTGTTGAGGCTGAGACGGGGCATGCCGTCCTCGTTGAGGATGATCTGGTAGCCCTCGTCGGTCTTGCTTATGTAGACGTCGGGCACGACGTAGTTCGCCTCGGTGCTCGTAAAGCTCCTGCCCGGACGGGGCTCGAGGCCCTCGATGATCTTCACCGCGGCCATCACGTCGTCCATGGTAGAGCTGTACTGCTTTATGATGCTGGTGTACCGCTTCTTCTGGAGGTCTTCCATGTTGTTGGCGACGATCCTGTCGACGAGGCTGCCGGTCAGGTTGAGCGCTGCGAGCTGGAGCTGCAGGCACTCCCGCAGGTCTTTCGCCCCGACGCCCGGGGGATCGAAGGTCTGGACGAGGGCGATCGCCTGCCTGACGGCGTCGTCCGGGGCTCCGAGGGACGCGGCCAATTCATCCTCGGTGGCCCTCAGGTAGCCGTCCTCGTCGATATTGCCGATGACCGCCTCGGCGACCATCCTGATCGAATCCTCGGCGCTGCAGAGCCGCAGCTGCCAGAGGAGGTGGTCGTACAGGTCGGGCCTTTTCGAATAGAAGAGCTCATACGAAGGCTGCTCCTCCATGCCCGGCGTAAAGTACCCCAGGTCCCTTCCGTCGCTGCTCCGCTCGTCGAAGTAGTCGTCGACGCTGAAGCCGGTGATGTTCTCGAAGGATATCTCCGCGTCCTCGGAGACCGCATCCGGGGCGTTCCCTTCCTCGGGATACTCGTCCATATCGGGCATGTCAGGGATATCGGGCTCCTCGAACGCCTCCTCGAGAAAGGGGTTCTCGACGAGTTCCTGGTTCAGGACCTGGGCGAGCTCGAGCTGGGGCATCTGCAGCAGCTTGATCGCCTGCTGGAGCTGCGGCGTAAGGATGAGCTTCTGGCTGAGCTTTAAGTCTAATCTATTTTCTAAGGCCATTACAGTTTGAATTCCTCCCCGAGATACGCTTCCCTCACGGACGGATTGGTAATAAGGTCGGCGGGAGCTCCTTCGGCCAGGATCGAGCCGCCGCTGATTATATACGCCCTGTCCGTTATGGACAGCGTCTCTCTGACGTTATGGTCGGTTATGAGAATGCCCAACCCTTTCGATTTCAAATACGTAAGCATCTTCTTCAGTTCGACGATGGCGAGGGGATCGATGCCGGCGAACGGCTCGTCGAAGAGCATGAACGTCGGCTTCACTGCGATCGCCCGGGCTATCTCGGCCCTCCTCCGCTCGCCGCCCGAAAGCCGGTAGCCGTCCCGGTCAGCGAACTCGGTGAGGTTGAACTCTTCGAGAAGGCGGTCCACCTCCTGCTCGATATCCGGTTCGGTTCCGGGAGGCGCCTCTCCTCCGCTCTTCCCCTGCTGCCGGCCGTTGCCGGACCGTTCAGAGGAACGCTTGATCTCGAGCACCGCCTTCAGGTTCTCTCTCACCGTCAGCTTTCTGAATATCGAAGGCTCCTGGGGCAGATACCCCATCCCCTTCAGCGCCCGCCGATACATGGGGAGGCCTTTGATGTCCTCGTCATCGAGCACGATATCGCCCTGCTCGGGCCGTATCATGCCGACGATCATATAGAAGGTCGTCGTCTTGCCCGCGCCGTTGGGACCCAGCAGGCCGACGATCTCGCCGGTCGAGAGGGAGAGCGTGATATCTTTCACGACCTGCCTCTTGCCGTAGGTCTTCGCAAGACCTCTCATCTCAAGCGTATGGCGCTGCATCGTTGCCGTACTGCCGCTCCGGCGCGGGGGAGGGCTCACCGCGGGGGAGAGTGCTTCTTCCGCGCGTCGCCTCCGTCCTTTCTCTCGACCAGGAAGACTTTGCTGTTCTCGACAACCGAGTTGTCGCTGCTCATATAATAGGTCATTTTGGTGCCGGTCACCACATTCTCCCCCTCAGAGGCGCGCGGCTCCCCGGTAAAGACGACATGCTCTTCGGGAGCGGCGAAATACGTGGCGGCCCGGGAGGTGACCACCCGCGCTCCCCTGACGAGCTTGACATTGCCCTCCGCATCGATCTTCTTGATATTGCTGCCGCCCCTCTCTTCCGAATAAGAGACGAGCATCTTGTCCGCGAAGAGCGTCATGTCTCCCTTCTTCGCGACCACGTTCACTTCGAAGAGCGCTGTCTTCGCCGTATTATCCGTGGTCAGCCTCTCCGAGGTGATGACCGTGGGCTCCTTGGCGGCCGCCTTCTTCGTCTCGGCAAATGAGGGGAGTGCCGGGAGAAGGCAGAGGACAGCAGCGAGCAGTGCGACAACGCCGCTCATGCCGTTCTTTTTCTGGCGGGTACCGTACATGGTATCTCTACTTTCCATAAAAAATCGCTTTCACGTTGCTGTTCAGCGTCGCCTTGTCCGTGGTGGCGACCATGGAATCCCCCTCGACATGGAACTTCTTCCCGACGATATGGACCGTGTCATCGGAAAAGAGCTCGTTGCGCGACGCATCCCAGAAGAGGGTCTCGGCCACGATATCGTAGTTCTTGCCGGCCGCCTTTATATTCTTTTCTATCTTCAGGTCGCGCTGCTCGATGTGGTAGGTGCCGTTGTCAGAAGTGAGGGTGAGCTCTTTTTCCGGAAACGTTATATTCACCTGCGCCAGGGCGACCTCGTTGTCAGTAACGAAGACGGCCTTCTTCGAGCTCAGGGTCCACTTGGTAGCGCCGTCTTTCTTCTGGACGATCGTCACCTCGTCCATATACGAGTTATCGCCGAGCTTCACCTTTGTCTTGAGCGCTCCCTCTCTCTCCGAAAACAGGGCCAAAACGACAAAAAAAAGGACGGCAACGACTAAAAACACCGTTTTTTTCATATAAAAATATTAACACAGTGGTCAAGTCTTGTAAAGGCAAATAACATGCCAACTCGCGTTCATCGCGTTCATCGCGTAAAAGTATGGTATTTCGGAGCTAGCCGCTTCACGATAACTGACCCGATTACCACCGTACTCTTGCGCGACAAACGCTACAACGCTATGGACGCGACAAACGCAATAACGCTATAAACGCGATGAACGCTATAACGCGATAAACGCTATGGACGCGACGAGCGCTGTATCGCTGCGCGCATCACCTCGACCGGGGGGCGGAGCCCTGTCCACAGCTCGAAGGCGTAGACGCCCTGCCAGAGGAGCATGCCGAGGCCGTCGAGGGTGGCGCAGCCCCGCTCTGCGGCCTCGCGGAGGAGCGGGGTCCGCTTATAGATCAGATCGCAGACGACGTGATGTCCTGTCAGCATCGTCACCTCCAAGGGAAGGGGGTCGTCGGGAGAGAGCCCCAGCGGCGTCGTGTTGATGACGATATCCAGCGACGCCATCACCTCTTTACTCCCGAGCGCATCGCTGTCGACGACCGACACATTTCCCCTGAGCGTGTTCAGGCTCCCGGCGAGCGATACCGCCCTCTCCCGGCGCCTGTTATAGAGATAAACTGCCGCCGCTTCCCTGCAGAGGTAATAACCGACCGCGCGGGCAGCGCCGCCCGCGCCGACCATGAGTATCCGCTTGCCGGCAGGATCGATGCCCGCCTCTGCCAGGGACTGCATGAACCCCCTGCCGTCGGTATTGAAGCCCCGCACCACACCGTCGTCGTTCACCACGGTATTTACCGCGCCGATGAACGACGCCTCCTCGCCGACCTCATCCAGGAAAGGGATGACGCGCTCTTTGTGGGGGACCGTCACATTGACCCCGCGAATCCGGAGCGCCCT
Source organism: Nitrospirota bacterium (assembly GCA_040752355.1). Lineage (NCBI taxonomy): Bacteria > Pseudomonadati > Nitrospirota > Nitrospirota bacterium. The sequence goes on from JBFMHE010000016.1 coordinate 51,308, forward strand.
GACCCCTTTGACCGCGTCCTCGAGCCGCTCGGGGCTCACGGAAAAGGGGACATAACAGTAGTCGAGCCCCAGGTGCTCGAAGGCCGCGTTATGCATGGCCGGCGAGAGGCTGTGCTCTACCGGGAACCCGAATATGCCGGTGATCCGTGTCGTCCCTCGTATGCTCATGGTATCCCCCTTTTACCTCGACAGCTCCGCGATCGCATCGACGAGCCCTTTCGGCGTCGACTCCACGACCACCGCCTTCGCGCCGAGGAGGTGCTCTATATCCTCTCTGGTCACCTCGTCGAGAAAGACCTCGTCCCCCTCTCTCATGACAATGTCGGGGATGAGCAGCACGTCGTCCCTGTGCACCAGCCCCGAGAGCGCCTTGATGACATCCCGCCCGGTGAGGAGCCCGGTCACGGTCACCCGCGGGCCGAAGAACGTATTCTCGACGGGAACGGCGTCGATCTCGACGCCGCCCTTTCTCAGCCTGTTCACGAGCTTCATGAGATAGGGATGGAACGATACGCCGGTGACGGTGACCAGCCGCTGCTTCGGCGCGGAAGAGGGCGCCTTGACCCGTCGCAGCTGGTGCAGGAACAGCGGCGTCATGCCCACGCCGTTCTCGATCTGGGGCAGGTCTCCGTAGTCGGCGAGGGGAGGGAAATCCCGCTCCCCCTTGATGTAGAGCTCGTCCGCGCCGTAGACAACGCACTCGCCATGCTTTCTCTTGAACCTGGTCTGGAACTTATGGATGATGTCGAGCGCGGCGAGGGCATCGTCGCGCTCCACCGGCCGCAGCGCCTTCTTCCGGTGCGCCGTCAGTCCGACCGGCACGACGGCAATGGACATGATGTAGGGATAGAACCGGTAGAGATCGGCTATGGTCCTGGCGAGGTGCTTCCCGTCGTTGTACCCGGGACAGAGCACGATCTGGGTATGCATCCTGATCTTCCGGCCTGCAAAGAACTTGATCTCCCGCATGATCGGCGCTGCCTGCTGGTTGCCGAGCAGGAGATTCCTCGTCGCCGTATCCGTGGAGTGGACCGAGAGATAGAGCGGACTGAGCCGCTGCTCGACGATCCGCTCCCTGTCTTCCGCCGAGAGATTGGTGAGCGTCACATAATTGCCGTAGAGAAAGGACATGCGGTAATCGTCATCCCTCAGGTAGAGCGGCCTCCGCATTCCCCGGGGGAGCTGGGAGACGAAACAGAAGACGCAGTTGTTCTTGCAGGCCCGCGTCTTGAAGGGTTTGAGGACGATCCCCAGCTCTCCGGGGCTCCGGTCCGCGGGGACCGCGGCAAGGGAGCACCGCTTGTCCTTTCTCATGACGAGGAACTCTCCCCCGGGCTCGGCGCCGCAGAACATCACATCGATGGCGTCCCGTATCTTATGCCCGTTGACGGCGACGAGCCGGTCGCCGGGCACGAGGCCCGAACGGTCGGCGATGCTGCCCGGCTCGACCGCCTCTATCTCGATGCCGTTATCATTTTTCCGCTGCATGCTTCAGTCCTCTGAAAATATACTGGAGCCCCGAAACGATCGTCAGCAGGGCGACGGTCCAGAACATCCAGCCCTGCGGCTCCGGCAGCGCGGGCACCGTGACCGAGAAGAGGGTGTAGGCGATCAGCAGCAGCTGCCCGGCGATGGCCGACTTGCCGATGAACGAGGGCTCCACCTTCGTCGTATCGTAGAGCAGGTAGAAGAGAAACCATCCCACGACGACGATCAGGTCGCGGCTGATAACCGCGATGGTGACCCAGAGGGGGATCCATCCATACACCGCAAAGAGAATGAAGGAGGTCACGAGAAGGATTTTATCGGCGAGCGGATCGAGAAACGCGCCGAGGGCGCTCTTCTGGTCCGTCAGCCGCGCCAGGAGGCCGTCGAGCATATCCGAAACGCTCGCGGCGATGAAGAGCGCGAGCGCGTAATTATAGCGCCGGTAGATGAGCGCCGTAACGAAAACGGGCAGGATAACGATCCTGACGAACGTAATGAGGTTGGGTATGGTCAGAATAGTCATGGCCGCGCTTCATTACGGGATGTTGAAGGGTATCGAGGGAGCGGGCAGCTCGACCTCCCTCTTCCGGTAGCAGGGCGTCTTCGGCGAGCGCATGCCATTGCCGTCGACGACCGCCAGGAGAGCATCGGCGTGGCACTGTTCGAGCTTGAAGCCGTGCCTGGCGGCGCTTGCGGCAGCGGCGAGCATCTTTTTCCGCGCTGCCCCGGTCTTTCCCTCCATGAAAAGCAGCTCGCCGAGAGCGAGGTCGCAGTAGACGATCCCCCGGGGGTCCTTCGTCATCCTGAAGTTCCGGAGCGCCTTCTGGATAGAGGAGCGCGCCTTCGCGCTCTCTCCCTTCATCTTGTAGAGCGTCGCGATGCTCCACAGGGTGTACGAATAGCTCACCCGGTCGCCGATCTTCTCGTAGAGCCGCGTCGCCTTGCTGAAGTGCCTCATCGCATCCGCATACCGGTGGAGCATGCGGTAGGCGTTGCCGATGCCGCAATGCGAGTAGGCGGCGCCGAAGGTGTCCTTCTGGGCCCTGAACATGCTGTTCGCCTGCCGATAGTAGGAGAGCGAGACTTCGGATTTTCCGGCGATCCGGTGCGTGCCCCCCAGCCCGCAGAGCGCATACGCCATTCCCGAATCAAAGCAGAGGGAGGAGAAGAGATCGCGCGACTCCTCGAACCGCTCTATCGCCTTCCCGATATCCCCGGCCACGCGCAGCGCGCCGGCCTCGGCCCAGAGCGAGAAGGCCACCCCTTTCGTGTCGTTCTCTTTGCGGTAGGTCTTGCGGGCCGTGGTGATGAACCGCACCGCCTCTTTCCACATCCCGATAGCCCGCAGCGAAAGGCCCATGCCCACCATGCAGTCGGCAGCGGTCAGCCTGTTGCCCAGGGCCTCGGACGATTCGAGGGCCTCCTCATAGTGCCGGATCGCGAGATCGAAATCGCCGGTCATCCGGGAGATATCGGCGATCGCGAGCGTAGCGTCGAGGACACCGTCCAGGTGATGGTGCCGCTTGCTGAGCGACAGCGCGCGGCGAAAGCGCTTCAGGGCCTCCTTGTAGGCGGCGCGCTCGCGCAAGCTTTCGGCTTCTCTTATCAAGGCGTAGATTTTTTCTTCCATTCGGTTTCCTTTATCTTTTCCGGAGCTACAGTCCGTTCAGGGTCTCCCTGAGCTCCCGCATCAGGCCCCTGTAGTCGTCGGCGTGAAAAAAGGCGGAGCCCATCACCAGGATGTCCGCGCCTGCTGCCGCGACCTCCCGCGCATTGTCGGGCTTCACCCCGCCGTCCACCTCGATGAGCGCCGTGCCGCCGCGCTCCCTCACGGCGGCCTTCAGCGCCGTTATCTTGCCGAGCACGAAGGGAATGAACTTCTGCCCTCCGAATCCCGGGTTTACCGACATGAGGAGCACCATATCGAGATCGGCGAGGATATGGTCGAGGCTGGCGAGCGGCGTCGCCGGGTTCAGCGATACGCCTGCCTTGACGCCGCTCTCCTTGATCCGCTGGACGGTCCGGTGGAGGTGAACGCTCGCCTCGACATGGACCGTCAGGTAGTCGGCCCCGGCAGCGACGAAGTCTCCCAGGTACTTGTCCGGGTTCTCGATCATGAGATGCACGTCGAGCGGCATGCTCGTCATCGTGCGGATGCCCTCGACCACGGCAGGCCCGATCGTGATGTTCGGCACAAAATGGCCGTCCATGATATCCAGGTGGAGCAGGTCCGCACCCGAGGCCTCCACCGCCTCGATCTCGGCGCCGAGCCGCATGAAATCGGCGGACAGAATGGATGGCGCGATCTTGATCACCGTTCCTCCTTGTTCGCTTCTGTCTTGGGTATCGCCTGCTCGGCAGGCGTCGCCTTCGCTGCGGGGGGCTCCGGGGCATCGCCGAGGCTGACGATCACGCTGAAGAGATCGCCGCCTCCCTCGTTCGATTCAGGCCGCTGCGCAAGGATGATGTTCCGGGGCGTCCTGTCCGAGTGGACATAGATGACCCTCCCGATCCTGATGCCCTTGCCGCTCAGGAGCGACTCGGCCCGTTCGAGAGGCTGCCCCACAACGTCAGGCACATATTGTACCCTCGGGCCCTTGCTCAGCACAATCCCGATCTCCCGTCCCGACTTGACCTTGCTCCCGGGAGGAATGTCCTGCCGCAGGATGTCCCCCTGGTGGACATAGGAGTCGTAATCCTCTCCCTCGAGCCGGAGGTAGAGGCCTTTGTTGCGGAGGAGCTCGTTCGCCTCGATCATTCCCTTTGCCCGCAGGTCCGGCACGGCAACGGTCCTGCTGAAGCTGAGCAGCTTGAAGGTAATATGGCCGGAGGCGATGCCGAGGACGAGCAGGATGGTGAGGTACAGCGGTATCGTTATTAACTTCCTCATGTATCCTTGATGCAGCACTGCTCAGGCCCGCGCTGCTCTCCTGGTCTCTCTCTTTTCAGGCCCTTCTCAGCCGGGCAGCGAAGAAGCCGTCCATCTCGTGCCGGTGGGGAAAGGTCCGGTAGAAAACACGCCCCGAATCCATGACCTCAAAGGGCCGCAAGAACTCATAGTCGCCCTTTATAATACTAAAATCCGGCGACTTCTGTAAAAACGCCCCGATGACCTCCTCCCCCTCTTCCGGCTCGGTGGAGCAGACGGCGTAGACCATGGTCCCCCCTGCTCGCAGCAGGCGGGAGACCGAGAGCAGCAGCTCGAGCTGCCGCTCTTTGAACCGTCCGAGATCGCCTCTCTGGTGGCGGTACTTCACGTCCGGGTTCCTCCGGATCACCCCCAGGGATGAACAGGGCGCATCGAGGAGAATCCGATCGAAGCAGCCGAGCTCCGCCCCGGTCAGCTCGTTCGCATCGCGGTGCAGTATCCGCACCGACCTGATCCCCAGCCGCGTTATGTTCTCTTCGAGCTGCGGCAGCCGCTTCGCTTCGGCCTCGACCGCCACCACCTCTCCCCGGTCTCCCATCAGCCGGGCGAGGTGCGTGGTCTTCCCTCCCGGCGCAGCAGCCGCGTCGAGCACCCGCTCCCCGGGCGACGGATTGAGGAGATAGCCGACGAGCTGCGCTGCTTCGTCCTGCACGACAAAAGGGAAGTCCACCGCCTCCGACAGCTCGCTCACCGAATGCAGCTCATTCAGGGTGATGCCTGCGGGAGAGAAGCGGGTCGGGTGCGCCGCTATCCTTTTTTCTGCCAGGAGCTGCAAGGCCCGCTCGCGCGCGCCCTCGCCGTCCACCCGTATGGTGAGCGGCGGCACTTCGTTATTCTTCCGCGCGAGGCCGAGCGCCTCATCGGCGCCGAACCGCGCCGCCCACCGCTTCACGAGCCAGCGCGGATGGGAGGTGATAAGGGAGATATAATCGACCGGGTCGTCCTGCGGCGGTTCAGCCATCGCCTCTCTCGCCCGCAGGAAGCTCCTCAGCACCCCGTTGACCAGCGCCTCCCTTCCCGTGCGGTTCTTCTCGATCTCCACCGCTTCGTTCACCACCGCCCACTCGGGCACACGCATCGAGTGCAGCTGGTAGACAGCGAGACGCAGATTGTTCCGGGTCACCGGGGACAGCCCCGTCGGTTTTCTCAGAAAAGGGGCGAGCAGCCAGTCGAGGTAGTCGCGGTTGCGGAGGACGCCGTACACCAGCTCCATGAGGAACGACCGCTCCCGCCGGTCGAGCCCCTCTCCCGTCTCGTCGAGCGCCTCCTTCGGTTTCCGGGCCCTGTCGAATACGGCGTGGAGGACGAGCACCGCCTTTTCCCGCGTCGAGGAAGCAGCGGTATTCTCCGCCGTTTTCCCGGGCTTCCCGGGCTTCTCAGCCTTCACTGTCCGCTTATATCTCTTCCTCTGCAGAACCATGTTTGTACCCTATTACCACAAACAACAACGTCGGTGAGAGGGGGCGGGGAATGGTACGCGAGCGGTATGGTGAGCTTGCAGGAGGACATTGTGTTTTTACCGGTCACGTCCGAAGAAGGTGATCGCCTCTTTCACCCGCTCGAGGTCGACGCGCGTGTTGCGGCAGGGACCGAAGGGCCGCTCGTTCGGTATGCCGAGCACCGGGAGCGGGTAGGTGTCGACGATGCCGCTGCTCAGGTCGCGTTCGCAGGCGACGGCGATGATGGCCTCGGGTCTGATATCGCTCACGATCCGCCGCGCGAGGTTTCCCCCGGTGGCGACGAAGAGCTTCAGGTCGTATTCCTCCGCGATCCGGAGCAGGTCGCTGATCTCGCAGCGGCCGCAGCGCTTGCAGTTGCGGATGTCGTTCGTGATGCGCACATCGCACTCGTTCACCTGCAGGCAGTGCGGCAGCAGGAGCAGCAGCCGCTTGGTCCGGTACCGCTCGGGCTCGGCCCTGATGAGCCGGTTGTTGAGGTCGATCACCACCCGCTGAAGACGCTCTTTCCGGTCCTTGAAAAAAGCCCCGGCGAGCATCAGCAGGGGATAGAGCACCTTCAGCACCACGCCCCTAAGAAAAGGTCTCATGTCCCTCTCGCAAACGCCTGCCCGCGATGAACGCCTCCGCAGGCATCGCCTTTTTCCCTTCCGGCTGGAGCATCTCGATCTTCAGGAGTCCCTTCCCGGCGCCGACGATCAGCTCTCCCCGTGAGGCCTTCTCGATGCGTCCCGGCACACCGCTGCCCTCGACCGGCCGCGCCCTGGTGATCTTTATCATTTCATCATTAAGATACGTGAACGCCGAAGGCCAGGGATACATGCCCCTCACGAAATTGGAGAGCTCTTCCGCGCTCCGGCTCCAGTCGACCCTGCCCTCCTCTTTCCGGAGGGGCGGCGCGTAGGTAGCCTCCCCGGTCTGGGGGACAGGGGTTATGGTACCGGCCCTCAGACCCCTGATCGTCTCGATCAGGGTCTTCGCCCCGAGCTCGGCCAGCTTCGCGAAGAGCGTCTCGGTCGTATCGTCGCGGGTAAGGGGAATCTCCGCGCGGAGCAGCATGTCGCCCGTATCCATGCCGGTATCCATGAGCATCGTCGTGACGCCGGTTACCGTATCGCCGTTGAGGATCGCCCGTTGAATCGGCGCCGCGCCGCGGTAGCGGGGGAGGAGCGAGCCGTGGACGTTGATGCAGCCGCGCTCCGGCAGGGCGAGTATCTCTTTCGGCAGGATCTTTCCGTAGGCGACGACGACGATAAACTCGGGAGCGATCTCCCGGAGCAGGGCGTAGAACTCCTCGTTCCTGATCTTCGCGGGCTGGGCCACCCTGATGCCGTGTTTCAGGCTGAGCTCCTTGACCGGCGGCGAAGAGAGCTGGTGTCCGCGGCCCTTCACCTTGTCGGGCTGGGTGACCACGAGGGCCACCTGTTCTCCCGCATCGATAAGCGCCTGGAGCGAGGGGACGGCGAAGGCGGGAGTGCCGAAGAAGATCAATGCCACGGGATCATCACCTTTTCCGGCTCATCGTTCGGCTCCCATGGTCGGGCCTCTACGCCTTGAGCTGCGCTTCCTTGAGGGCTTTGAAGTACCGCTTCTTGAAGAACTCTCTCTTGATGGAGCTGAGCCGGTCGACGATCAGCACGCCTTCGAGGTGGTCGATCTCGTGCTGCAGCGCTATGGCGAGCAGTCCCTCGGCTTCGAACTGGAGGGGCGCGCCGTTTCTGTCGAGGGCTTTTACGACGACTCTCCCGGCCCGCTTTATGGTTACCAGGTGGCCGGGGATGCTGAGGCAGCCCTCTTCGGAGTCGACGAAGTCGTCGGCCTCGACGATCTCGGGATTGACGAGGACCATCAGCGGATGCTTCTCGTCCCGCGTGCTCACATCGAGGACAATAAGCCGTTTCGATACGCCGACCTGCGGCGCTGCAAGGCCGACGCCAGGGGCAGCGTACATCGTCTCGACCATATCGTCGATGAGCCGCTGCAGATCGCCGTCCATATTTTTTACCGGGAGCGCCTTGCCCTTCAAAACGTCGTCAGGGTAGGTTTTGATCTCTAGAACTGCCATGTGAAATTATACCACACCATCAAAATGCAAAACCGTAATGCGTAATCCGTAACGCGTAACGGGTACAAAGAAAATAGAATAAAAGCCTGGATAAAATTAGGCGGTTACTGATTACGCGTCACGCGTTACGGCTTTTCGAATTTGTCGTTAGAAGGTCGGCATCGGCGTCGCGCCCCATTCATTGTAGCCGGAGGTGACCACGACGGCTATGATCTCGCGGGTGTCTGCATCCACATCCACCAGCAGCTCGGGCTCTCTCTTCACTCCCACGGCGAGGAGGGCGTCGCGGCCGACAGGGTCCCCGCTGCCGTCGGTGACCTTGACGAAGATGAAGCGCTCCACTTCGATGCGCCACTCTTCGGCTTCAGCGCCGATGAGCCCGAAGAACCTGAAGAAAAGCCTGAAGAACCTCCCGAGACCGCCCGGGGGATGGGTCTTCTGCCATTCCAGGATGTCGGGGAAGCTCCTGATGAACTCGTCCGAGAACCTCCTCTTCTCTTCGGTGACGAGGGCGTTCAGAAAATAGTCCCCGGGGATCAGGTAGGCGAGGTTCACCCGGCGCTCTTTTGCGAGGAATTCCCGCACGCGCGCGTCGGCAATAACCTTCTCGTAGAGCCCCCTCACCTCCGCCTGCGGACGCGGGAAGACGGGGATAACGGTCTCCCGGTCGATCGCGACCTTCGGCACCTGGGCAACGGCATACGTCCGTACTCCCCAGGCGAGCGCGACCGACAGGACGAGCGCTGCGGCATAGGCGGCGAGAATGCCGGCCCAGCGGGGGGATATCCAGCCGAAGAGCGCCCGGAAGACCTTCCCGCCCGGCTCGCCGGGAAGGAACATCGGCGTCCTCGCCATATACTCTTCATACGAGACGCCGAACCTGTGGCGCATGCGCGACTCCTCGTGCCGGGCGAGGAGGTAATAGACGAAGAGCATCGTTATGTAGAGGATGAGGACAATGAACCGCGGCCAGTAGATGAGCAGGCCGAAGCCGGAGATCGCGAGGAAGAGATACTGGGGATGGCGGATGTACGAGTACATCCATCCCTTGAGCACCCCCCGCTTGACGAGCTTGACGTAGTAGAGCGGGAGAGCGGTCAGCAGGAAGAGCGCCAGCCCCGCGATGAAGAGGATCTGGAGGTAGAGGATGCCGGCGATCACCGGGTCGTTGGTGAAGACCATGTGGGGGAGAAAGAATTCGGTGGTCCATGCCGTCAGGGGAGAGGAGGCGAGGAGCCCGAGGAGCGGCGCATAGACCGAATAGAAGTAGACCGCGAAGGGGCTGATCATGATGAGGATCTCGAAGGTGATGAGGAGATATGCCGCTATGGTGCCTGCCAGGACATAGTGCTGCGATCTCTTGGTCGTCATTGTTGCCCCCGTTTTATCTGCATAGTGAGCGGGGAAAGAGGCGGAGAATAGTACGCTCGCATACCATTCCCCGCCCCTCTCCCAGGGCTCGGTGTATTAGCGATTCTGAATATATTTAAGTATACGATCTTGAAACATCGAATATAAGAGGGGGCATACACAAATCGTAGCGTAAAGGGAATGCAGCCAGGGCAAACGCACCGAAGAGGAAAGGGACCGAGGCGGGGCATTTGCGCTCATTCTCGACGGGCATCCGGCCCGTCTCCGAGGCGGGTCAGCCCGCTCCGCCTTCCATGGCTCCGCTCGGGCTGCCCATGCCGCTCCAAATGCTCCGCCTCGGTCCCTTTCCTCCATGCGGCTGCCCTGCAGGGTTCAGCAGACGGGGTATTTGCCTTTGCTGAGGTCGCTGCAGAGCCTGCTTATCCCTGCGAGCTCGCTCCGGAAGAGCTCCTCGGCTCTCTTCCTCACATCGCCGAGCGTCCTCCCTTTCTCGGGGAGTATCTGGGCCGCAGCGGTCTGGGGCCGGTCGATGGGCGTGCCGATCCTGCTCAGGAGGAGGACATACACCTCCCGAATGCCCTCGATCTTTTCGTAGAGCTCCCGCGCGATCTTGTGGGCGAGGACGTTGTAGATCTTTCCGACATGGCTCACCGGGTTCTTTCCCGCCGCTGCCTCGGTGCCGAGGGGCCGGTTCAGGGAGATGAGCCCGTTCACGCGGTTCCCGCGGCCCACCTGGCCTGAATCCGCATCTTCCGCCGAGGTGCCGAGGAGGCTCAGATAGACGCCGCCCAATCCCCTCCCTTGTTCGTCGAGGGTGTTGCAGTGCACGGTTATCCGCTTGAAGCCCTCCACGCCTGCAAGGAACCGTTTCATCTCGTCGAGGATGATCTCCTTGCGGGCGAAGTAGTCGTCTTCCGATCGCAGGTAACCGGCGATGAGCGGCATCGCGACGGTGAGGTCGAGCGCCTTTCCCTCCCGCAGTCCCATCACCTTGATATCCTCTCCGGTGTCGGGATAGCGCGCCTTGAACCGCCTGGAGTTGAGGTACCGTTCGAGATCGAGCACCACCCGCTCCGCAGGGCTCAGCGGGTAGTAGCCGACCGCGGCAGAAGTGTCGTTGGCCGCCCTGACCTTGCCGCGGCGCTGGAAGATATCGGTCAGCTCTTCCGAGCCCGGGGCGAGGACCACCCGGTACTTCATGTGGCGCACGGGATCGATGCGGGGCATGTTCCGCTTGAGCCACTGTTGAGCGGCGTCGATGGCGATGTCGGCGACAGGGATCTTCTTGCCGCCGACGCCGAAGGTCGCCCGGTCGCCGATAGTGAGCTCCATCGGCTTGACGATCCTGCCGCCGCCGAAGCGCTTCTCCGCCCTGCCTGCCGCAAGGAGCCCTTTATCGATATTATGATGGAGGACGGTGCCGAATTCTTTCAGGTAGGTCTGGGAGAGGGCGACCGAGATCGCGTCCATGAGGCAGTCGCACATATAATCGGGATGCCCCGTGCCTTTGCGCTCGACGATCTCGACCCGATGATCCGCGACCGCAGTTCCCCTGAAGGTCTCGATGCTGATCATAGTTACAGTTTATCATACTTTTTCGCCGGGCCCTTCGATCTTTCTACCGGCTCCTCACAGCTCGGCCACCAGGGCATGCAGCTCGGGATACTCGCCTTGTACGAGGGCGGTCTCCTCCCGCAGCATCCTCAGACACTCCGGCACATGCTTCAGAAAATATTTCTTCCCCTTCACCGCCGACAGGAACCCGTAGGCCCCGAGCGCCTGCATATGCCGCTGGAGCCTGCAGGGGAGGAGCGCCTCCCTGAAGAGGACCGGATCGAACCCCTCTTCGACGATTGCCCTTCGGCTGAGATAGTACCCGATAAGGCGCTCCCTCATCTCTTCGTCGAGGCGGGCGTAGGGGTCCCAGAGCAGGGATGCCAGGTCGTACGCAGGCGGCCCCGGCCGCGCACCCTGGTAATCGATGAGGCGGGGCGTGCCCTGCACGACCATGATATTCTGCGACTGGAAGTCCCGGTGAACGATCGTCTTCGGGTACGCATTTACCGTTGCGGCGAGGCGGTGGAGCTCACGGTCGAGGAGAGCGCGGTCACGGGGCGCGGCCCGCTTCAGCCCGCCGGCGAAGCGCTCCAGGAAGTACCCCGTCTCCCACCGCAGGTGGTCGTAGTCGAAGATCCGTTCCTGCATATACCGGCATTCGGCGGCACGGCCCGTTGCCGCTGTATGGAGCAGCACCGCTATATCGAGCACCTTCCGGTACATCTCTTCTATCCGCGCTCCGTCCCGCGGGCATTTCAGCCACGAGTAGAGGGAGAGGTCGCCGAGGTCCTCGAAGAGCGCGCTCAGGGCAGCCGGCTGCTCCTCTATGAGCTCCGGCACCGGGACCGCGTGCTTCAGGAAGAAGCGCGTGTACTCGATATGGCGCGCATAGTCGGGGTCGCCCGGCAGGCACTGCATGCGCACCGCCGTCCTGCCGTCTCTCTTCACCCTGAAGTATTTCCTGTCCGACCCGCCGATACCGATCAGCGTCTCGCCATCGACCGCGAGCCCGGCTTCCGTTTCGCTGACCGGAACGGTGATTCCCGGGCCGACGATGCAGTTCTCGTAGCGTTTCCCCTCCGCCCCTCCAATGCGGGTACCGGGAAGCACGATGCAGTTCCTGAGCGCAGCGCCCTGCCCGATGCTGCTTCCGCCCTCGATCGCCAGATACCCGTCGAGCTCCGCTCCATCGCAGCCCTGCGCAGAGGGGTGGATGTATACCGTCTCTCCCGCCGCTTTCATCACCTCGACGACCGTGGCGGCATAGGCGGCAGGCGTCCCGATGTCGCTCCAGTACGCGCCGCTCACATCGAGCGTCCCGATCGCGCACCCTGCAGCCGCCGCTTTCAGCCACGCATCGACCACGCTCGATTTTCCTTCGGGAAGGAACGCCAGGAACTCCGGCTCATAGACAGCGATGCCGGTAAAGGCGACCCGCCGCTCTCCGTCAGCTCCGGCCGCAGGGCCCTTGCCCACGCCCCTGAGCAAGCCCCGGCGATCGACCGCGACATGGTTGAAGCGCGGACAGTCATGCACCGCGAGCGTCGCGAGATTCCCCGACGCCCGGTGGTGGCCGACCACTCCTTCGAGATCGATGGAAGAGAAGATATCGGCGTTATGCACCAGGAAGGCGCTGCCGCCCAGAAAGCCCTCTGCGTTCTTCAATGCGCCGCCGGTATCGAGGATCGGGTCCTCGGGGAAGAGCGTTATCCGCTCCTGGAACGGCGAGCGGCGCACCCATTCTTCGATCCGCTCTCTCTTGTAGTGGAGGTTCACGCCGATACCCGCGGGCCCGAGCGCCGCCGCCTTTTCGAGGGCGTGCTGCAGGACCGGTATCCCCATGAGGGGGAGCAGCGGCTTCGGGATATGATCGGTGATGGGCCGCAGACGCTCGCCGAGGCCCGCAGCGAGGATGAAACAGGCGACAGGCTTATGCATAGAGCAGGAATCGCTTTCTCACCGTCTTTTGGAACGACCGGCACTCCTCCTGCCACCGCGCCTCCATCCGCTTCAGCCCTTCGCCTGCTTCGATCTCCTTTCTGAGCCTGTCGGCGCCGGCGAGGATATCGATCGGCATTTTTTCGGCCTCGTACTCATAAGGCGGCTGCTTCCAGAGGAAATCGCCGGGATAGAGGTCGCGGACCGCCTTGAGCACCGCAACACCGGTCGTGAAGGAGCGGAACTTCTCCCTGTCGATGACGTGTATTTGCGCTCCGCCGCAGAGCGTTCCCGCATGCTTCTGGAAGGTGGGCTGAAAGAACAGCGGCCTGAAGACAACGCCGGGGAGCCGGCAGTCCCTGAGCCGCTTCACCAGCGCTTCGGGATCGATGAAGGGCGCGCCGAAGATCTCGAAAGGCCGCGTCGTGCCGCGCCCCTCGCTCAGCATCGTGCCTTCGAGGAGGCACATGCCCGGATAGACCGCCGCCGTATCGAGCGTCGGCATATTCGGCGAAGGCAGCACCCACGGCAGCCCTGTCCTGTCGAACCACTGCTTCCGCTTCCAGCCCTTCACCGGAACGATATGGAGCTCGAGCGCCGGATAAAAGGCCTCCTTCAGATAGAGCGCGATCTCCGCCACGGTCATGCCGTGGCGCACCGGCAGCGGCCGCTGGCCGACGAAGGAAGCGTATGCGGGATCGAGCACCGGCCCCTCGACGAGCGCACCGCCGATCGGGTTGGGACGGTCGAGCACAACCGCCGCCTTCCCCTCTTCGAGGCAGGCCTGCATGCAGAGTTCCATGGTCCAGATGAACGTGTAATACCGCGCGCCCACATCCTGCATATCGATCGCCATCACATCGATATCGCGGAGCATAGCGGGCTCGGGCTTCCGCGCAGCGCCGTAAAGACTGTAGACCGGAAGCCCTGTCCGCGGGTCCCTGAACCCCTCCCACTCGATCATATTGTCCTGCGTCTCGCCGCGGATCCCGTGCTGCGGCCCGAAGAAGGCCCGCGTTTCGAATTTCTTGGACCGCATGAAGAGCGTGGCCGCGTGCTCGAGCCTCCGGTCCACCGACGCCGGATGCACCAAAAGCCCCACCCGCGCCCCGCGCAATCCCCCGGGCCACCCCTTTTCGAGCCTGTCGAGTCCTGTCTGAACGGGCATGAAAGAAATTCTCCTCGTACCGCTGCACTGCCGGAATCACTAATGATAAACGGTATGCCGGACACGATGCAAGGCGGGCGGGTGGGGCTTTTTCGTTACGGGGATCGGAGAGGCGGCTCAGATTCGGTGGGCGTTGAATTCCTCTTGTTTGAGCAGATTCACGCTCCAGACTGCCTGGCCGTGATCGGCCAGCGTTTGAACGCTTTAAAGACGCCCCGGGAGAACCAGATGAGGAAGATGAGAAGGAGACTTGGCAGCAAGCTTTGCGATATTGCCTTTAATAACAGCAAACTCTTTTATTCCCGCCTCCACGTCCTTTGTCTTGTTGACAACTGCAAGGGCCTCATCGATGGAGCGCTGAATATCCGGATAGACAAAAGAGAAGCGGATTTTCTCGCACGTCTTCTCCTTTTCCATCTGTCGCGTAGCTTTTCGCAAGGAGCGATAGAGGCAGACGGCAAAAATCAGTGCGAAAATTTCCATGATTAGTCTCCCTGTTGATTGACTTCACTGCTCATATGGTGGTATAACGTAGTCATGAAACAGATCATCCAGGTACACATACACAAAGGTGAAAAATACTATATTGCCGAATGCATTGATCTGCCGGTCGTTACACAAGGCAAAACACTCGACGAGCTGGTTGCCAATCTGAAAGAAGCATTGGAGCTTCATCTTGAAGGCGAAAACCTCGAAGATTACGATATAGCCCCCCGCCCCTCCATTCTCGCGAATCTGGAGATAGACTCCCCGACCCATGCCTAAACTGAAAGTCCTTTCCGGACAGGATGTTATCGGCATACTTGCGCTCTTCGGTTTTACCATCGTCGGACAGAAAGGCAGCCATGTAAAACTGGTCCGCATTCTTGCAGACGGTTCCAGGCAAATTCTCACTATACCCAATCATCCTGACCTCGATAAAGGGACCCTCAAGGCTATTTACCGCCAAGCGGCCCGGTATGTCTCCGAGAGCGAATTGCGCCCGCATTTTTATAGCGAGTGAAGCTACGCCGATTTATCTCGGTGGATAGCAAAGATAGCCCTGCAGCCAGAGATTGCCTTCCAAGTCCTGACCGACAGCGGGAGGCTCATCGCTTTGCCATGTGTGCCGTGGTGCTCCCGGTTCATCCCCACATGCGTGGGGAACATTTTGCCATCCTCTGCCGGAGCTGGTCGTAGTACGGTTCATCCCCACATGCGTGGGGAACATGACCTCCACGACGACACCGGCGCGCCCATCATCGGTTCATCCCCACATGCGTGGGGAACATGTTCGAGCTGCCTTTTCAGCGGCTCTATCGCGCGGTTCATCCCCACATGCGTGGGGAACATCCGACCAGGAATAACGCTGGTCGGTTTTTCGCCGGTTCATCCCCACATGCGTGGGGAACATGTGAACGCCTTGCACTTGTGGCCGCAGAGGAACGGTTCATCCCCACATGCGTGGGGAACATAAATGCAGAACAGGCAGTTAATTGTTTTAGGTCGGTTCATCCCCACATGCGTGGGGAACATTTCACGATCTCATCCCCCAAGATGGCATTCTTCGGTTCATCCCCACATGCGTGGGGAACATCAGCAGGAGCATCAGGGGATAAGGTCGAAAGCCGGTTCATCCCCACATGCGTGGGGAACATTCGATGCGCGCCTTGTCTCCCTCAAGATTGCTCGGTTCATCCCCACATGCGTGGGGAACATTGCCCTTCTTCAGCTTTTGCCTTTATAAAAACCGGTTCATCCCCACATGCGTGGGGAACATACCTTGGCATCTATGCAAGCCTGCTTTAAAACCGGTTCATCCCCACATGCGTGGGGAACATATTGACTGCCAAATCCCCGAGCTTGAAAAACCCGGTTCATCCCCACATGCGTGGGGAACATTTTCCCGTGGTGGCGTCCATGGTATGAGCAATCGGTTCATCCCCACATGCGTGGGGAACATACCATCTCGCCGCGGGGATCGTAAACGCTTATCGGTTCATCCCCACATGCGTGGGGAACATGCAGCAGAGACCATGTTTTCCCCAAAAGGGCGCGGTTCATCCCCACATGCGTGGGGAACATGGATACACGCTCTCTCAGTTTGCGCGTATCTACGGTTCATCCCCACATGCGTGGGGAACATACCGCAACGAAAGTATCGGCATCATCCACCGGCGGTTCATCCCCACATGCGTGGGGAACATACCACCATCCCACAACCGCATTTACATAGCGCCGGTTCATCCCCACATGCGTGGGGAACATCTCTGGATGCCCGAGAGCATCTCGGCGAGCATCGGTTCATCCCCACATGCGTGGGGAACATCCACGACATTGCTTGTGCTGCTGCTACTACTACGGTTCATCCCCACATGCGTGGGGAACATTTTAAAGTATCAGGGTGAGCTACAAGATAGTTCGGTTCATCCCCACATGCGTGGGGAACATTTGCCTGTTACTATCTTCCTTAACTCTGCTACCGGTTCATCCCCACATGCGTGGGGAACATCTTTGCTATGCCTATGGTAGTTCCTCCTATGCCGGTTCATCCCCACATGCGTGGGGAACATAGCCTATACATCCTGTAGTTCTACCAAAAGACCGGTTCATCCCCACATGCGTGGGGAACATTCAAGGACAACAGACCTGTAAAGCCTATCAAACGGTTCATCCCCACATGCGTGGGGAACATTCGCTGATTACATATCTAAGCTAGACAACTCTCGGTTCATCCCCACATGCGTGGGGAACATGAGTTCATAATCAGACAGTTGAGAATCTGGGACGGTTCATCCCCACATGCGTGGGGAACATTTCTTGCCAGAGCTGACCTTCCCTCCATCTGTCGGTTCATCCCCACATGCGTGGGGAACATTTGAAATAGGGGGAGTATTTCACCAGAAACATCGGTTCATCCCCACATGCGTGGGGAACATGAAAAGCTCAAGATTGATTGGTTTTCCAAAGACGGTTCATCCCCACATGCGTGGGGAACATATCGCCGCAGCAAGATTAGCCGCGGTCGCCCGCGGTTCATCCCCACATGCGTGGGGAACATCCAGCTCCGGCGCCGTCCGTGGATTAGAAGGCCGGTTCATCCCCACATGCGTGGGGAACATCGATTTGCCGCCTGACGGCATTTGTGCCCAAACGGTTCATCCCCACATGCGTGGGGAACATGCCTCGACGAAGAAGGTGAAGGCCAACAGCACCGGTTCATCCCCACATGCGTGGGGAACATGACATACTGTGGTGACTCCTGAAGGAAAGCGTCGGTTCATCCCCACATGCGTGGGGAACATCGCGGCGATCATCGCGAGCCCGATCCCGGTATTGGTTCATCCCCACATGCGTGGGGAACATGGGATAAGCAGGTTATAGAAATTCTGCCCCTTCGGTTCATCCCCACATGCGTGGGGAACATCAGACCAAGTTCTCACGATAAAACGAGTGCTCCGGTTCATCCCCACATGCGTGGGGAACATGGCTGCTTATAAGGCTTCACCGGGTGATTTCATGGTTCATCCCCACATGCGTGGGGAACATACTCGGCAGGCCAGAGAGATTGATGACAACCTCGGTTCATCCCCACATGCGTGGGGAACATGCACTCACAGCAGACCAGACATCCGAAAAAGTCGGTTCATCCCCACATGCGTGGGGAACATTGCGTGGTCGTGTGCTCCTGATAACCCCTGTTCGGTTCATCCCCACATGCGTGGGGAACATTTGTATAAGTTTGGTGTATAAGAGAGAGATAACGGTTCATCCCCACATGCGTGGGGAACATCAGAAGAGATTCTGTCAAAGTGCGATGGATCTCGGTTCATCCCCACATGCGTGGGGAACATGTCCACCAAGATGGAATTCTCGTTCTTCAAACCGGTTCATCCCCACATGCGTGGGGAACATTATACGATGCGGCACTTGCTGCCTTTACACTACGGTTCATCCCCACATGCGTGGGGAACATTGCTTATAATGACTAATACTTTCTTTCAACTCCGGTTCATCCCCACATGCGTGGGGAACATATACGTCTGCTGTCACCCATGTCGATGTCAACCGGTTCATCCCCACATGCGTGGGGAACATTTTGCCATCTCTTCACGAAGAGCCTCTATCACCGGTTCATCCCCACATGCGTGGGGAACATTGCATCCAACTAACCCTCCTTGGGAGTTGTCTCGGTTCATCCCCACATGCGTGGGGAACATGCAAGTCTACGTCCTAGGTCAGCCACATCCTGCGGTTCATCCCCACATGCGTGGGGAACATGAGGTCTGAACAAGATTGCTTTCACATATAGCCGGTTCATCCCCACATGCGTGGGGAACATATTCTAGATGACACCGTAGCATCAAGATTCACCGGTTCATCCCCACATGCGTGGGGAACATATACTGGAGTAACGTATACATCTTCCTTCTCGCGGTTCATCCCCACATGCGTGGGGAACATTTGGCTTCAGACGAGCTCGACACTTTATGGAACGGTTCATCCCCACATGCGTGGGGAACATACTTCTTAAAACCAATTGAAATCACATCACGTTTTCAAAGAGCAAAAAGTTACCGACAGAATCAGGCGATATCGGTCGCATTTCCTTGATCACCTTCGGGCACGAAGGAAACGAGTTTGATGCCGTCCATCTCGACCGGGACCCTGCGGTTCTGCCCCAGGGTCAGGAAATCGAACCCGGACTCCGTATTGGTGCTCCATGCCATCACCGCATTTCCGTCCTCGATGCCTTTCTCGACCGTCTCCCATATCATCTCACGGATGCGGCGCGATACATGGCCCACGTATACGCCGGCCCTCACTTCAAGGAGCCACACCGCCAGTCTGCCCCTGAGCCGGGGAGGCACATTTTCAACCACGATGACCAGCATCGCCGATGCCCTCCTTATTGGGGATTGCTATAGGGACCGCCTCCTCAGGCGCTTTCGGCCGCTCGATGCCGCCCGCAGCCAGGGTCTCCTCGATAGTCGGGATGATCCGATGCAATAATCTCGTCTGCCTGAATGCATCCCGGCACGCCAACCTCACCTCGCGCTCGGGCTGGCGGGGGTTCTTCGCTGCTATCCGGAACGCGACCGGGACCACCGAGTCGAATTTGAAGATATCGGCAATATCATACACGAACGATTGCGGCTTGCCGGTATGGAGGAATCCCACAGCCGGCGCATACCCAGCAGCGAGAATGGCAGCCTCGCAAATGCCGTAGAGGCATGCCGTTGCCGAGGACAGGCACCGGTTGGGCATATCACCGCTTCCCCATTCTTCATAGTCGTAATTGCGCGCTTTCCATGTCACGCCGTACTGTCTGGCAAGGAGCTCGTACATCTTCCGCACCCGTACCCCTTCGATGCCGCGCAACTGCTCTACGCTGCGGCGCTCGGGAGGCTTCTCTTTGAAGCGCATCTCGTACATCTTGCGCACTATCTTCAGGCGGGCCTCATCATCCAGCGCGAGCTTCGCCTGGTATAGGAGCCTGTCCGACCGCGCCCCTCCCGGCTGACCGGAGGCATAAAGCCGCACCCCCGCCTCGCCGATCCATACGAGCAGGCAGCCGACGCGCGACGCGAGCGTAACCGCAGCATGCGACACCCGCGTCCCCGGCTCAAGCATAAGGCACGCCACCCCGCCAACGGGAATATGCGTCCGCACTCCGTCCTTATCCACGACGACAAACGCGCCGTCGAGCACATCGAGATTTCCCTTTTCCAGAAAGACCACGGAAACGCGGTCCTTGATGGGAATTGGCTTGAGGGGAGGAAGGATGGGTTCAGTCATTTTAGCGCCCCCGTTTTCTTAGAACTGTTGCTCTTTTTGCATCGGTTGAAATAGTCATCTCAACAAGCTGCCTTTCGCGCAGCAATTCGCGCTGCAGTTCCCCGCGCATTACGATTTTCGACACGCATGAGCGTCCGGTAGTGGGACCAGCTCAGGTCCGGATGAAACCCCTTTGGAGATCGGCTACCCAATGGAGAGCCCTTTCCCGTGCATATTAATTCTCCACCCAATGGGTGGACTTTTTGTTTTTTCTCCAATTCCCCACCTGCCTGGTGGAGAATCTCAGGGCTTCTATCGTAGAATGACAAATAAAACTGTTTAAAATACCAGAGGTTTGTAGTAGAAAAGCCCTTGCCATACCGCTCTATCAGTCGGATGGATAATTCCTCGATCAAGCGCTTGCCGTATTCGGCGCGTTTCTCACCCCCCTGAAGCTCCTGTACAATCTCGCGGCCGATCAGCCAGTAGGCGATAACAGTCTGGCTGTTGACAGCACGGAGCACGTTAGTGCGTGCTCGTTCCAGAATAGATGCGATCCGGTCGAACAAACCGTCTACGCCGGATTTTGCAGCCGTCATCTTCTCCTTACCAGAAACAAGCCCTCTTTTTTTCTTCATGACATACCCCTGTCCTAAACATTTATATCCGCCGCACCAACATGAGGCCGCAGCCGAAGGCTTTGGCGGGACCGATGTCATCCTGTAATCATGAGGCTCTGGCAAGTGATAAAAGGCCACAGCCGAACGCCTTAGCAGGACCGATGCCCCGCCGAATTAGGCTCACCAAGGCATCAGGGTCTTTCACAGTGAGTACTCCTTGGAACACCACCGGCTGTATCTTACCGGTGATATCAGCCCTATTCTTACGGAAATAAAGGGGCGCTTTCCCATCCATTTCCAGAAACTCCAGTGAGGCGCATATCGTTAGTTTTCTCTCTATCCATGCGCGTTGCTCATCAATGTTCACCAGTGGAACGCGGCATTTCTTCATTTCTCCCTTGGCATTCTTACGTCCTCCTTCATCATCGATAGTCTTTACCGGATTGGCGACTAATAAGAAGCGCAATCGCTGACCCTCGTGCAAGAGCAAGGGATAATCCTTTATGGCCGTCACCCGAGCCTCCTTGCTTCCAAGGGACGGACAACGTAGAGACTGCATGAGGACTTCAGCTTGTTTACCGTCCGATTTCTCCACGCGGAAGAGAAAATCACGCTTCGCCGCGCCATCTACCGGAAACACCCCCCATAGTACCCGGTGGAGCTCGTAGGGATTACGACAGCCAACACCGGTGACGCGCACTTTACTCAGATACATAGCTACCTCCGCTGACATACCAATCCCGTTCGGCGAACAGGCGGGATTGATAGTAAAGCGGAACATCGCGCATATTGGATTTCCGCATTGATTCGTCTCCCTCCTCACTATAAATCGTTCCCGCGTGGGGAGCTATCATGCTCAAAGCAGCCTGCGGTGTTGCGGCTTCCACTCTTTGCTCAAAGAGAGGCCGACTCAACGGACAACTGCGACGGCCGAGATAGGGTGTAAAAGAGGGTTTCCTCACTGCTGCTTCGATATCGTTGAGAGTAAAAGAGGCGGTGGGTAGCATCCAGAAAGCCGCAGTGAACTGAGCATCGTAAAGGTATTCCCGCCACGTCTGAATTGTTTCATGGCTTTTCAGACCCGCATATTGGGCCCGGGCATCTTTCACCGTATGATAGTCGGTGACCTTCACGATAGGTCGGTTTTCAATATCATCCTGCCGGACCGCAATACGAATTCCATCGGCCAGCTGCTGTAGTCGTGTCGATTCATGTCTTCTGATTCCGAGGCATGCCCCCAAGAGTCCCAACAACCCGCTGCGTGTCGGGAAATTCGCAGAGGGCCGAATGCCTTCGAAGGTATGTCCTCCCCATGCCTGCATGGGGCCATGCAGCTTAAGGATCAGGAATTCACGCATGGCTACTCCTTTCCGTCGCTTCGCACCCACGTTTTAAGTGATTCCAAGCTCTCTAACGTCCTGATCCCTTCAGGCGTATCAGAAGGCTTCAGCGCAAATTCAGCGCAGCGCTCCTCAAGCCCATATCCTTTGTGAACCCTCTCCCAGTACCTATGCAACTCATCAATAGACGGCGAAAGGAAACCGCCTCCCGGAGCGGATTTTACCGGCGCTTCAAAAGCATTCGCCAACGATACGGGAATATCCGAGAAAGAGACCATTGAGAGATCAGCCATGTTATGAGCCGCAAAGCTCTGCTGCTTGGCCGAAGGAGTCACTGTTGCCATCATATGCAGTACATGGGCCGCAATTTCAAGAGTTTTTTCACGCGGGGCGTTACCGAGATTTTCCTGCAACTGGGCAATATTGAGGCTGGCATATCTGTAAAAGACGCCGCTGGAGAACTCCTGTGTATCCAAGTGGCCTGACCCCATCTCCTGCAAGTCGTCCACAGCGGTAAACCAATCGATGTCGGCATCGACAACATGGGTGGTTATCGCATGGGCAACAGCCAGCGCGCCGTCTACCTTGCCCAGTTCGCTCATAAGGCCCGAGGTTGCCATACGTCCCGATAGAGCAATATCGACGCCGTTCGCCAAAGACTTCCGCATCGCCTCGACCTCCGGCTTAAGCTGTTTAGCGAGCTTCTTCGCGTCAAGCCCTTGCTCACCGGCTTTCCTCACTTGCTCACAGAACCACGCTACCTCTTCGACGGCCCACGGGGCTACCGCGTCCCCTTCGACAGCGGCTTCGGTATTGAGATCCTTGTCGGACAGGAGCTTCAGAGTGTTTATGATAAGCTCGATGTCGTACCGGTCCGCTAGACATTTAACCAGCTTCTCCTTCAGCTCACTAAGCTTCTTGGTGCGAATACTAGCATCCCCAAGATGTTCACGGTAATAGGAGCTTTTCCGTATTGACCGCTTGAGACTCTGACTTGAAATCCTGACCCTTCGCTTTCCGCCGAAAACGGCTGACTTCTGCATATTCATATCGTCGCGGTTCAGGCACGAGGGACTGTGGGAAATCAGAACATGGAAATTTACGAAATTCTTACTCATGGATTCGCCTCCTGTTGTTTTGTCTATTTCTGGTCGACTGTCTGTGCCAGATAAAAATCTTCAAGCAAGTCGCGCTTCGCACGTTCATTCCAGTACCAGAGCTGCTTCGCGGCCATGGACCAGTTACATTTGACGGTTGGTTTCAGCATTTTCAGCACACGGCGCAGTTGGATCATATCGTTGGGCGCTTCGGAACGTACTACCTGGAAAAGCCTCTTCTCACTCAAACCCTTTGAATATCTCGCTAGAGCAGATCCGAGTCCTATCGGCTCATCCGTATGCTCTATACAGGGAATACAGAAGATAAGCCGTTGAAAAGCTCTTTTATCTCCCTCATTCGTCGTCCGTCCGCTAAACAATCGGTAGAATGCGGGCAGAGCGAGAAGCTCATCAGGTGTTGCCGCCCGCTTCAACTCAGCTCTCGACCCATTAGACAACTGCTTCCAATCATTATAAAGCGATATAAAATCAGGCAATTGGCGTTTTTCCATCATTTCCTCCTTTATCTTGCTGCGGTTCCAGATTTCGCATGTGTTTATAGAGAGTCCGCTTAGCGAAAGCCATTGTTTTTATCAGCTCAGGGTCTTGCCGATACGGTTTGACCTGTTCAAGGAACAGATCAGTCGTGATCTGCTTCAACGTCGCTTGCATGGTCTCCAAATCCGGCCCGGGATTGGAAAAGTTCATGCCGTCAAGTGTCCTTTGTATTAGGGGTTCGGTCCTGCGGTAATAACGGGCTTTAGCGCCATTGTAAATAGTGATGCCGGCCCCCTTGAACCTCTTACTTTTGTCCCCTTTCGCCTCCTTCATCCCGACAGCAAAAAGCCAGAGGGATTTGTATAGGGCATCTCTGTAACCGATCCCCAGTTTCACCATTTCATTGACTGCATCGATATGGGAGTCCCATCCGTGGTTAAGGGTAAAGACCTCATGGCGGCGTTCAAGAATGGAAGCCTGATTATTCCTATACCCGCCTACCAGCAGATGAAGCTTTTCGGCATTCTCACCATATAGCTGTCTGACCTGGAGCACAACGGCTGAAGGTTGCTGACCCTCTTCGTTCACATCATTAAGTTCCCGACGGACGACAAAGCGACCCAACTGAGTCCAGGAGGGGGCATCCGTAGTGAAGGCGACGAACTTTTCATCGATCGTCCCTTTCTTGTCGGTCATGATCCGGGGGGAATGGGGGTGCGGCCACGTTCCCATAACCGTAAAGCTGAATTTTGCTTTCTTGAAATCAGTATATATCTCTGCTGCTTGAGCACCGCAGCATGAACAGACGGAAGGTCCACGGGGAGGCATAAGCTCTATATGGGCGGGTTGCCAAAGAAGCCCCCGCGCCATGCCGATCTGCGAGGCCGTTATCGTGTCACCAGCCTTGATGGGATCGCACCATGTGGGTTTCTGGTCTTTCGTTTTGCCGTACCATGTCATCTGATTCCCGAGGAAGTCTTCATTGAGGACGTTGAGCCACACAGTTTGGCGCAAATGAGGCCCTTGCACAAGGGTAGTTACTGGGGCACTGCCGCGCAAGCCGGCTTTAAACCCCCCTCCAAAGCTTGGAGCGCATGAAGCTTGGTTAAAAAGAGCGATGGCCGTGCACCCACCGCAGAGGCGATCTCCCTGTCCGGGCTGATTAACGAAGCAACTGTTCGTTGCTCCCGTCAAACCCACCAGGAGCTTGTCCATCTGTGTTGTTTCACCGGCAGCGACTCCGCGCACCTGCATGAAGGGATGTGTCGGATGGTCAAGCCTGAACCAGTCTGAATATAATTCGACAGCGCCGTCGTATTCGTCATCCGTCAAAGGCTTCGCAATTCGCCGCTTCAGAGCCACTGTATTATTCGGCGTCAAAAGCACCTGGACCAGACAGATAAGGAGTTGAAGAGCTGCAAGCTCCATATCGTCCCTTGGGAGACAGAGTTTCCACTCATCTGTGTTGCAGAGAAGCGTTCTCAGAGAGATCTTTTCCGAGCCGCCGGGATGAGGCGGCCGGACCGGTATCCATTGATCAACCAGCAAGTTCATTTTTCTTTCTCCATTCCGATGTCGTAGTGATAATGAAAAGTCATCCCCTTCGATAAAGCCGTAAAATAATCGCCCGCTTTCTTCATATGAAGCCTGAACCTCCCCTCTTCATCCGACTCGCCAAGGTAATTCCTCCATGACGCGGGCACCCCGATACTGTTCAACACCAAGGTCTCAGGACGCCTGTCTTTTTCCAGTGCTTCCAGAAGCGTCCCGTCCATCAGCAACGTCCCCTCCGCAACCGAACAGACGGGCAGGAGGGTGAGATTCATCTCTCCATCACGGGTGACTGCCGTAATTGCCTGATCGGAGTCGGGTAAGGGATTGGCTGCGCTGGCGATCATCTGCAGTGCGCCGTAGCGGCTGGATTCGAAATCATCTATAAACTTTTTGTACTGCTCCTCGATTTCCGCTGGCTCGATGCCCCAAGCGTCCTCACAATACACATCTTCGATCCAGGTTCGGTACGCTTCGGGGAAAAGCGCAAAACCTTCCGACGCGGTGAGTATCTTTTGCGAGGTACGCCAAAGGGCGCGGGTGTTTGCATAAATAAGTCCATGTAGACCGTAGTCATGCGCCGGAGGCAAAATAACGGTGCAGAGCGGCTTTTCCAAGCCGGGTGGTCGACGACGACGCTTGTGACGATGGAGTCTTCCTATTCGCTGGAAGAGGAGATCGATAGGGCAAAGCTGTGTAATAATCCAGTCGAAATCGATGTCCAGGGATTGCTCGACAACCTGTGTAGCGACCAGGATACGCCCCGTACTCCGCTTACCCTTAGGGCCGAAGTGCTTAATAATGGACAGTTCCTTCATGCGCCTGTGAGCATAGCAGTAACGGGCGTGAAACAGGTAAACCGGCACATCAGTTTTCTGCCTCAGTTTCAGGGCAAGCTTCTGTGCGTCATCGACAAGATTGCAAATCAGTGCAACCTGTGCGCCGGAACGGGCCGCATCGATCACCCGCTGGAGCAGATGATCGTCCGGCATTATATCCATCGCGTTGACCGTCTCCAGTTTCACCTTCACTGTGCCGGGACGTAGTCGCTTTGAAATAACAAATGGAACCGTTTCTTTTCCCGCCGTCCACGTGATCAGTGGATAGCGGACCTCCGGGTGGTCGGGACCGCGCTCCACACCCCATGCATTTAAGAGCTGAATACGCATACTCTCAGGGAGGGTCGCCGAGAGGAGTATCGCTGAGCCGCCTGTCGCTCTCTGTTGCTCCAGCACTTCCTCAAGCAAACCATACATGTACGCATCATAAGCATGCACTTCGTCTACAATAAGGATGCTGCGCCCCACGCCGAAGCCCCGCACAAAGCGGTGTTTCACCGGAAGCACAGAGATCAGTACTTGGTCCACCGTGCACACACCAATCTGCCCCAAGAAGATGCGCTTGCGACTTTCCGCCAGCCATTGACTGCATTGAACCCATCCGTCTTCATCTCCGCCCCGTTCGTGTGCGGCACGTTTAAGCGCAACAAACTTCTCATTAAAGCGGGCCAGCCCGTGTGCCAGAATGAGATTGGGATTCTCAGCAAAAAGAAGTGGAGCGATACGCTCAAGCCGTTCGAGCATGGCATTAGCCGTCGCTTGAGTGGGAAGTGCGAAAACGATGGAGTCGGCTAGCCCTTCTGCAAGCAGTTTCCATGCATATGCCAGGGCGGCCTCCGTCTTTCCGCTTCCTGTAGATGCTTCCATAAGGGTCAACCCTGATTGTATCGGTAGACTGTCCACCAGCGTTTGCAGAGAGCGGGGCTTCTGTTTCGGCATCAGTAAGGAAGAGACCCCTGCATAGTGCTGCGCAGTGCCGACAACACCCGACATCGCAAGCACCCTTACGGCATCGTTTGCATACTTCTCAGTGAAATAGGCGGACAAGTCCTGCGGCTCGCTGAGGAGAGGAAAATTCTCTGAATCACAGCGGGAACCCAACCAGTCGGAAACGGAACAGAAGCCAGCCATTAGCGGCGAGCAAGGAGGAGGACTGTCGTTTAAAGAAAGACCGGCAGGATGAAGGCAAAGCTTCTCAAGCACATTGAGCCACTCTTTTCTGGCACGGAGGTCCACCTGTGATAAACGGGGGTCGCACATAATCGGCAGCGGCGCCGGCACAATATACCCATCTTTTCTCACATATCCGTGATGACCGGTAACTGCTTCAATCCAGTCCTTCCACGTATGCCATCGTCCAGTATCAGAATCATCGTGATAATCGAGGAAGGAGAAATCGCTTTCCCCCGGGTCCGACGCAACGCCGAGCAAATCACCATGATCACGCTTGAACCAGTAGAGCCCGGCGTTGCCGTGATAGTAACTTTTGCATTCCTCCATTGAGGGAAGGGAGCGATAGCTACCAACGTCCGGATACAAAGCAGTCCAAATGTTCTTCACCAGTAGTTGGAAGCGAACGTCGAACTTTCCATAGTCATGTAGCGCAACAAAGAAGAGGACCCATGCCTTTACCTGATCTGTGCCTAACGGAGTCAGAGTACAGAAACTACGGCGGACGGTCGGACTTGCATCCCACCATGCGGCGGCCACCGCCGCCACATCCAGGCAGTGATACGGCAACAGATGCCAAGTGGAACCGTCTGTTTGCTCAGGCTTAGCCTTACCCCAATAACGAAAGACCAAACTATTTTCCTCCGTGGTGGCTCAGTACGACTACTATCGCAAATATCACAACAAGAGCAGCAAATCCAATCACAGATAGACCACTTACAGCCACTACCAAGTCCTTGATATATGCAAGCAATTTGTCCATGACACATACCTCCTCATTGCAGCAAATGAAAATATGATAACGATGAGATAGTATGATGTCAAGGGGCTTATCTTTCTATTGACTTCCCCCCTCGGTTTTATTAATATAAAAGCGTTCCCCTATTGGGGATGAACCTGGGCTCATCTTACTAAGAGTAAAGGTTTTCAAATGTTCCCCACATGCGTGGGGATGGCCGGGCATATTCAGCCCGGCCGAGTTATCCTCATCCGCCGCCACCTCCAAACAATGATGCGACAGCAGGTGATATTTCTGCCCATCCCTCTCCGCCTTTCCCCGATACCGGAAAAAGCTCTTCTCTTTTAGCTCACCCATCTCGTTTCCATTCTACTACCTGCCTCATCAAATATCATCGGCCAGCGATCAGCCCTCCGTCTCCCGTCTGACCCCTCTCTTCCTCTTCCTCGCTTCGCACAAACAGGCGGCATGATTCGCAATGACATATCTTCAAAGTCGCTGTCTCAGGACTCCCCGCAGCCCTGGCGACAATCTGCGGGATCGAGGTCACGCGCACGTTGGTGACTGTCCTGCAATGCGGACAACACGCAGCAGTATGGTCCGGCAGCGTACCTGATTTTATGCTCTGGTATGAGCCGCACCCTTCTTCAGACCCGGCAGGTTCGGTTTTCTTTGCCCCATGTCCCCTCGTCAAGCCCCTTCTCTCTCCACCTCATGTCCGCTTTTTCGTGATGCGGTTGGTTTTAGTATGGCGGTACGGTGCTTTTGCTTCGGCTATATGCATCCCCGTCTCTTTTTCCAACGGCTCAAATACGACACGGACCCTGGCGTGAAGGACTTTGCCAACACGGCGCAAGGTGCTGAGGGAGTGGCCTTCATATCCCGGTGATTCCAGCCGGCTGACCTGCTGCTGAGAGGTCTTGAGGAGCTTCGCGAGGTCTTTCTGAGAGAGCCCCGCCCGCTGCCGGAGTGCCGCAATTTGCAGAGCTACGTCCCAAGCCTCGCCTGCAGCCTCGAAGCGGGCGGCGAATTCAGGGTCCTTCATCTGTTCTTCAAGGTATCGATCAAAGTTGGTCTTTTTCATTTTTCCATCCTTTTCATCCAGTCGCGCATCCGTTCCTGCGCACTCTCAATATCGCGGAGCGGAATGGCCTGGCTTTTGTTTCGGATGCCGTGCACAGCGACAATCCTGCGATTCTTTACGAAAAACCACAGTATGCGTGTGTTGAGCTTGCCTACATGGCGCAGTTCAAACAAGCCATTGCCAAGTGGCTTGCACAACGGAGCCCGATGATACTGCCGGGTTCGCAGTTTTGCCAGACCGGCAATCACTGCTGCGAAATCATGCGGGTCACTGGCCTTCAACTCGTCCAGAAATTCACGAACGGGACACGCACCAGACCCGGTCTCATAAAATTCTATGGTAAATTTCATGGCCGTGTCAACATCAACTTTGATGTAAGGCGGTTGCGCATAAATTCGACATCGCGCTGCGCGGTCCTCGGTGAGATTTCGAACTGGTGGGCCAGGTGGCGGGCATTCGGATACTTTCCTGCCTTTACCTGGACATGAAACCAGACGAGCCTTTCGTAAATAATCTTGCTGCTCATATTCCCTCCTCTCTCTCAACGGACCGTTTAAACCGCTTAACAGACCGTTTAAACCGCTCGAACCGTTCAAGCCGTTTAAGCCGCTCAACGGACCGTTCAAGCCGTTTAAATCGTTTAAACCGTTCACGCAGCTCAAACGACACAAGCGGCTTAAACGGCTTGAACGGTTCGTTGGACGGCTTGAACGGTTCGTCATATCCCCCCCGGAAAGATTGTCTGGGTACTTTAAAAAGGCGCTCGGGAGTGTGTCAAGAATGCCCTGAAAGCGGAGGAGGGAATGCGGTACAATCCCGGTATGGGCTCGTCATCGGGAAAAAGGACAGAGGCGGAACCAAAAACCAGGCGTTGGAGGATATTCCCGTGATCGGCGCGATAGCCGGCGATATCATCGGGTCCGCTTACGAGTGGAATAACGTAAAGACGACCGACTTTCCCCTCTTCGGTCCCTGCTCGCGCTTCACCGACGACACGGTGCTGACGATAGCCGTTGCCGACTGCATCATGAACGGAAAGGATTACGCCCTCACCTTCAGGGAGTATGGAAGACGATATCCTGACGCGGGGTACGGCGGCATGTTCGGGCAGTGGCTTTCGGGAGACGATCTATCGCCCTACAACAGCTTCGGCAACGGCTCGGCCATGCGCGTCAGCCCGGTGGGCTTTGCCTTCGACTCCCTGGAAGCGGTGCTCGAAGAGGCGGAGCGGAGCGCGGCAGTGACGCACAACCACCCTGAAGGGATCGAAGGCGCCCGGGCCGTTGCTGCGGCGGTCTTCCTCGCGCAGAGGGGCGAAGGCAAGGCGCGCATAAAAGAGTACCTTGAGGAAAGCTTCGCCTACGATCTGGAGAGGTCTCTCGACGAAATCCGGCCGTCCTACCGTTTCGACGCCACCTGCCGGGGCTCGGTGCCGCAGGCGATACGGGCGTTCCTCGAATCGGAGCACTACGAGGACGCGGTACGCAAAGCGGTATCGATCGGCGGCGACAGCGATACGATCGCCTGCATCGCGGGCGGCATCGCTCAGGCGTACTACAGGACCATTCCGGATTGTATTCTCGAACGGGTGAGGGCGATAGTGCCGCCTGATCTACTCGACGTAGCGGACCGTTTCACGGGCAGGTACGGTCTTTAGCGGGACCGGGGCCCCCGGCTCCCGGCGCTTTGCTGAAGGCTGACAGCTGATAGCCGCTTCACCTAAAACAGGCTGAACTTGAAATACTTCCTCGGGTTCGCCTTGATGTCCTTCGTCAGATCCCTGAGCTCGCCGACGGTCTCGTTCAGCCCCCCGATGGTCTGCCGCAGCTCGGAGGCGAGCTCTTTATCCTTGACGAGGGCGCCGGCAGCGCCTTTTCCTGCATCGATCTCTTCGAGCAGCGCAGTGAGCTGCTTGGAGGCCATGGTCAGGTTCTCGTAGAGGGCGGGGTCTTCGGCGAGCCGCTTCAGCGTGCCCTGGCCCTGGTTCATCGTCCTGCCGAACTCTTCCACCGACGCGGTGGCAGCGACCATCTTATTGTAGAGCGAGGGGTCCTTGACGAGCTTCTTGAGCGACCCCTCGGCGGTCTGCAGGTCATTGACGAGCGCTGCCAGGCCGGACGTCGTCTGCTGCAGGCTCTCGTAGAGCGCGGGGTCCTTCACGAGCTTGGCGATCGTGCCCTCGCTTTTTTCGAACTGTTCTATGAAGAGGCCGAGCTTGGTGACGAGCTCGGTCACCTGCTGGAGGGATTCAGCGCTGGTGTCGACGAGGTCTTTTATCTCGAGCTGCGCCCGCCCCTTGATCACCCCGCCGGGACTGAGCTGGGGCGCCTCCATCGAGCCGCCGCTCAGCTCGACGTATTTGTCGCCCAGAAGCCCCTGCGTCAGCACCGTAGCGGTCGCATTCTTCCTGATGTAGGGAAGCACCCTCTCCTCAACAGCCATGGTGACGAGGGTGCCGTGCTCGGGATGGAAGCGCATCTCCTTGACCGACCCCACCTCGATGCCCGAGAGCCAGACCGGCGCTCCTTTCCTCAGGCCCCGCACATCCTGAATCTGCGTCACTACCTTCACCTTGGGAACGAAGAGGTCCTCAATGTTGCCGGCGAAAAATACGGTGAGCAGCACCAGCAGCAGGGCGATGGTCAGGACAAGGCCCACCCTGAGCTTCGACCACGCAAGCTGTTTCTTCCTCTCGAACATTACCGCCTCCATACTGTAGAAAACCGTTCAAACCGCCAACGAACCGTTCAAGTCGTTCAAGCCGCTCAAGCAGTTCAAACTGTTTAAACGGCTTAAACGGTTTGAGCTGCCTTTTTTATTGTACCCCCAACTCGCTCATGAAAACCCGTATCTCGGGGATAGGGGAGCGCATCAGCGTCTCTCTGTCTCCGTCGAAAACGATGTCGCCCTGCCGCATGAACATGAACCGGTCAGCCACCTTCATCGCGTCGAAGATTTTATGCGTCACGATGATCAGCCCCTTGCCGCCCTGCGCCAGGTCGATGATGAGCCTGCATATATTATCGGCGCTGACCGGGTCGAGCCCGGAGGTCGGCTCGTCGTAAAGGAACATCTTCGGGTCGCAGACCGCGAGCGACCGTGCAATGGCGACCCTCCGGTGCATCCCGCCGCTCAGCTCGTCCGGCATGAGCTCGATCGCGTGCTCCACCCCGACCGTGCGGAGCAGGGACCGCACCCGCCGGTCGATCTCCTCCTCGCTCATCGCGGTATACTCCCGCAGGGTGAAGGCGACATTCTCCTTCACGCTCATCGAGTCGAAGAGGGCGCCCTCCTGGAAGACGAGGCTGAACTTCAGCCGCACGTCCCGCAGCTCGCTCTCGCTCTTGCGGGTGATGTCCTCTCCGTCGATAACGATCCTCCCCTCGTCCGGCTTCAGCAGCCCGAGGATCAGCCTGAGGATCGTGGTCTTGCCCTCGCCGCTCCCGCCGAGGATCGCGACACGCTCGTGCATGGCGATCGAGAAGCTGATGCCCCTCAGCACCTCCCGGCTGCCGTAGGAGAAACGGACGTTGTCGAAGACGATCATACCGAAAACCCCAGCACGTAGAGCAGCGCCCTGGTGAGCACGAAGTCGGCGATGATGATCGCTATGATCGAGAGGACCACCGCCCTCGTCGTCGTCTGCCTGAGCCCGACCGCGCCGCCCCGGGTCGTCAGTCCCATGTAGCAGCTGACGCTCGATATGAGGAACCCGAAGATGAACGGCTTGACCGCCCCTGAAAAGACATTCTCGAAGATCAGCACGTCCCGGATGGAGTTCCAGAAGACATAGCTGCTCTGGTTGCTCACCTGCACCGCGATATAGTAGGCGCCGAAGAGCGAGACCGCGTCGCCGACGATGGTCAGGGCCGGCAGCATCACGACAGCGCTCACCATGCGGGGGGTGACGAGCTTCTTTACCGGGTCGACGCCGAAGACCCGCAGGGAATCGACCTGGTGGCCGAGCACCATCGACCCGAGCTCCGAGGCCATGCCGGCGCCGACCCTGCCGGTAAAGACGAGCGCGGCCGTCACCGGCCCGATCTCCCTGACGATCGAGATGCCGACCGCCCTCCCGGTGTACATCTTGAGCCCGAGTATCGAGAGCTCGGCAGAGAGCTGGAGCGAGAGGGCCATGCCGATAAAGAGCGAGACGAGGATGATGATGAGCGACGACCCCGCTCCCGCGTAATCCATCTGCTCGATGGTGTCCCTCAGGTAAAAAGGCCGCCGGAACACGCCGGCCATGCCCCTGAACGAGAGCAGGTAGTAGTCCTGGAGATTGTTTATGAGCTCTTTCACTCTCATCTTCTTACCTTAAAAGACCGTTCAAACCGTTTAAACAGTTCAAACCGTTTAAGCCGTTCAACAAACCGCTCAAACCGCTCAAACCGTTCAAACCGTTCAAGGTTGCGCCATGCTCTGCTGGACGGCGCTGCTGCCCGTCCGTTTCCATCTCCGGTGGATCCAGAGCCACTCCCGCGGGTCCCGGCGTATCACGGCCTCGATCGCGGCCGAAAAACGCTCCGTATCTTCGATCAACGCCTCCTCCGCACGCTCATTGGTCGAGAGAGGGATCTCGGGATAGATGGTGATCACATGGCCGTCTCCTTTGCGGCTGATGAAGACAGGCACGACCGGTGCGCCGGTCTTCCTCGCCAGGAGGGACGGCATCCTGGTGGTCCAGGCCCCTCTGCCGAGAAAGGGCACGACGAATCCCTCATCGCTGAGTACTGCCTGGTCCATGAGAATGCCGACAGTGCCGCCCTTCCGCAGGAGGCCCAGTATCTGCTTGAGCGCGCCCTGCTTGTAGATGACCGCGTTCCCGTAGCGTGCCCTCACCCTCTCGATGAGCGCGTTCAGGACAGGATTGTTCTGTCTCCGCGCAACCACCGAGACCTTCCCGGTCTTCACCCCGAAGGCGAGGGCCATCAGCTCCCAGTTGCCGTAGTGCCCGGTGATGACGATCACCCCCCGCCCCTTTTCCTGCGCCTTGCGGTAGTGCTCGAGGCCGCGCAGCTCGGCGCCTGCAACAATCGCCCGGCCGCGGCCGAAGTATATCTGCAGCACCTCCGCGAAAGACCTGCCGACATTGACGAAGCTCTGCCGCGCGACCTCTCCGGCCTGCGCTCCTGAATCGAGCGCCCCCTCCTGCTGCGCCCTCAGGATATTATCCACGGCGACGGCCCTCCTGCTGCCCCAGAGCCGGAAAAGCAAAAGGCCGAGGACCTCCCCGACCTTTACCGCGGCATTACGGGGGAGCAGGGCTATCGGAAAAGAGACCGCGACGAGCAGCGCGGTCTCGAGCAGCCATTGCATCCGTTTCACCATCCGCTTCCGCATCATGCACCATGCACGCCCCTCATCGCGGCAGCGGAGAAGGGCGTGCGGTGCAGCTCAGCCTTCCCTCCTCCGGTACTGTTCGAGCGCTGCAGTCAGCTCCTCGACCCTGCGCAGGAGATGCGGGACCGCGCCCTCCCCTGAAGACGAGGAGCCGTCTTCCTCTCCCCGCGGATGGAGCGACGCCACCGCGCTTTCGAGCACCTGCTCCTTCTTCTTCTCGAGCGCGGTCGCTATCTCTTCCAGCCGCTTCATGACGCGGTAGTTCACCGTTCCTTCGGGATAGGTCCCGTCCTCCTGCATCGCTCCCGCCGGCATGCCGGTGAGGATCTCGAGCCCCTCCTCGACCTTGTCGATGGGGTAGATGACGAAAGTGCCCGCCTTCACCGCGTCGATCACTTCCTGCTTGATCATGAGGTGCTTCACGTTCCTCCGGGGTATGATGACCCCCTGCTCGCCGGTGAGCCCCCGGGCCTTGCAGAGATCGTAGAACCCCTCGATCTTTTCATTCACCCCGCCGATGGGCTGGACATCGCCGTTCTGGTCCATCGACCCGGTCACGGCAAAGCTCTGCTTGAGGGGGATGCCGGCAATGCTGCTCAGCAATACATACAGCTCGGCGCAGGTGGCGCTGTCCCCCTCGATCATCTCGTAGAGCTGCTCGAAGGTGATCGACGCCGAGAGGCTGATCGGCCGTCTCGTCGCGTACCTGCTCCCCAGGTAGCTCGTGATGATCATGATCGCCTTCTCGTGGATCCTGCCGCTCATCTTGGTCTCGCGCTCTATGTTCACGACGCCGGCCTTGCCTATGTAGGTCCTGGCGGTTATCCGCGACGGCTTGCCGAAGCTGTAATCGCCTATCGAGAGGACGGCGAGCCCGTTCACCTGCCCTATCTTCTCGCCCGAGGTGCTCACGATGAGGGTGTCTTCCAGCGTCGCTTCCCGGAGGCGGTCCTCGATCCGGTTGACCCGGTAGATCTTTTCGTCGAGCGCCTTGAGCACATGCGTGTCCTTCACGACGGAGCTGCCCTCCCGGGACGCCCAGTAGTGGGCCTCGCGGACGAGGTCCGCCAGGTAACTGAACTTCGTCGAGAGCTTGAACTGGTGATCCGCGAGACGCGACCCGTATTCCACGATCTTCGATACCCCGCTCCGGTCGAAGGGCAGAAGATGCTCCTCCCGCTGCACATTGGCGATGAAAGAGGCATACTTCTCCATATTCTCGGGCGTCCGCTCCATCCTGCTGTCGAAGTCGGCCTTGACCTTGAATATCTCGCGGTACTCCTCGTCGAGGTTGTACAGCAGGTAATAGAGATAGGGATTGCCGTGGAGGACGACCTTCACGTCGAGCGGGATCGGCTCGGGCTTGAGCGCGGTCGTGCTCACGAGCCGGTACTGCTCCCAGATGTCCTCCAGCCTGATCTCCCTGTTCTTGATCGCCCGCTTGAGCGCGTCGTAGGAGAACATGTTCTTCAGGAGGTCCATCGCATGGATGACGATATAGCCGCCGTTGGCGCGGTGGAGCGAGCCCGACTTGATGAGCGAGAAGTCGGTCGTCGCCATGCCGTACTGCACCTTGTACTCCGTCCTGCCGAAGAGGTTGAAGTAGGTGGGGTTGCTCTCGACCACCACGGGGGCGCCTTTGCAGTCGGCGTTGTTCACGATGACATTGATGCTGTAGCGCACGAAGGAGACTTCCTGCTTCGGCATCTTCATGAACGGCAGGGGCGGCGCCTGCTCCTCGGCCGGCTTGAAGTCGTCGAGATGGGTCAGGATATCCTCCATCACCGCCTTCAGGTACTCGACGATCCGCGTGTTGTCCTTGTACTTTTCCTGGAGGTCGTGCACGAGGTGCCAGACCGCTCCCAGGGCGATATCCTTTTCGAGGTTCGAGAGCGACTCCTTGACCTCCTTCTCCGCCTCCCGCACCGCCCGGATGATATCGTCGAGCTTCTCCTGGAGCGACTTGCCGATCTCCTCGACCCGCGCCCGGGTCCGCTCGTCGAGGGCGGCGAACTCCTCTTCGGTCAGGGGCTCTCCCGACTTCTTTATCGGGACGATGAGCAGCCCCGAGACCGTCTTCCGTATGGCGAACCCCTTTGCCTGCGCTTCCTCTTCGAGGCTCGAAAAGAGCTCTTTCTGCTTCTGCTGGAACTCCTCTATCTTCCTGCTCCGCTGCTTCTCGTACTCCTTGGACTCGAAGGCCTTCGGGAGGTCCGCCCGGAGCGTCTTGACGAGCTCGTTCATGTCTTCCTGGAAGACGACCGCCTGCCCCGGCACCAGCGAGACGGCGAGCGGCGCATCGGGATCCTTGAAGTTATAGACGTAGCACCAGTCGCCGGGGATCGGCTCCATCGCAGCCCGCTCCGCGAGCAGCGCCTTGATGGTCCGCATCTTCCCGGTGCCCACATCGCCGAGGGCGTAGATATTGTAGCCTTTGCTCTCGAGGCTCAGGCCGAAATCCATCGCCTTCAACGCCCTGTCCTGTCCGATCGTCCCCGGGAATTGGTGTATGTCTTCCGTGGTGGTAAATTTGAAGAAATGGGGCTCGCAGCACCGGTACAGCTCTTCAGCTCTCAATTTCTCGGTCATCGTTTTCTCCTCCCCGATAGTACAGCGTCAACTGTGGCGCACAACGGCGTGGAACGCACCGCACCAGCCCGGTTACCCTGATGATACCCTCAGTGATGTAAGAGAGCCCCGCTACGTGGCCCGCGGGTGATGCTTGGTATAGACCTTCCTGAGCCGGTCGCTCGAGACCTTCGTGTAAATCTGCGTCGTCGTTATGTCGGAATGCCCGAGCATCTTCTGGACCGACCGGAGGTCCGCCCCGCCGTCGAGCAGGTGCGTCGCGAAGGTATGCCGGAGCGTATGCGGCGTGAGCGTGACCCCCGCCGCTTTCCCGAAACCTTTCAGCGCCTGCCAGAACCGCTGCCTCGTCATCGGCATTCCCCTGTTGGTGATGAAGAGGTGGGGCGACTGCCGGTTCTTGAGCATCCGGGGCCGGAGCTCCTCGAGATACCGCCTGATACGGTCCGCCGCCCTCCGGTTCATGGGAACGACCCGCTCCTTCGCGCCTTTGCCGAAGACCCGCAGGAAGCCGGCTTCGAAATTGACCTCGTTGATCTTGATCGCCACGATCTCGCTCACCCGCAGCCCCGAGGCATAGAGCAGCTCGAGCATGGCGGCGTCCCTCAGGAAGGTGCTGCCGGGCAGCTCCACCTCGAGCAGCGCCCTCATCTGGTCGATGCTGAGTGCCTTCGGGAGCCGGTCCCACTGCTTCGGGGTCCGGAGCGCTTCGGTAGGGTCTTCGGCGATGATCCGCTCGATGATCAGGTATTTGCAGAAGCCCTTCACCGAGGAGATGAGGCGGCGGACGCTCGCCGTCGAGTAGCCCTCGCTCTTCAGCTTGCCGATATACGCGGTGATATCGTCCCTGCCGAACGCGGTTATCTCTTTTCCCTGCTTCTCGAGGAACGCGGCGAACGCCTTCAGATCGAGCGCGTAGGAGGCGGCGGTATTTCGGGACAGACCCCGTTCTATCGAGAGATAGGAGACGAACGCTTTAATTGCGTCTGCAGGCAAGATGTTCCTCGACCCCGGTCGCCGTTTTGAGCTGCCTGTACAGTATATCCGCCAGCTGGAGCAGGTTCATGGTATCCTCTCTGTTGTACCGCAGCAGCAATTCGCGGGCCTCCGCGCTCCCCTTCCTGAACTGGTCCCAGAGCTTCACGGCAGCGTAGCCGTCCATGCCCCTCACCGCCTCGTCCCGGGCGATGCCGAAGAGCGCCTCGAGCTTCTTCAGGCCGCCGTTGATGTCGAGCCGCCGGGCGGCGAAGCAGAGGTCGAAATGCGGGATATCGAACCTGATCCCCGGAAAGGAGCGGAGCAGAAAGGGGATGTCGAAGGACGCCCCGTAAAACGTGATGAGGCACTTGTAGCCGGCGAGCGCGCTGTTGAGATGCTCGACCGTGAGGTTCTCCCCGCGCACGAAGGAGCGCCAGGTACGACCGTCGTAGAGCCCGACGACCGTGGTGTAGCCCCCCTGCCCGGGCTGGAAGCCGTTCGTCTCGATGTCGAGGCAGACGGCGCCCTCCCTGAAGGTATCGAACAGGCGCCAATGCTCGCGCCGCTTCATGATCCGGGCGAAGTACTCGGCATTGCCGGCGCTGAGCTCTGCGGACGACTGCATCAGCACGTTGTCATAGATACTCTTTCGTTCGGGGCTGATCCCCTCGATCTCGCTGCAGGTGCAGAACTCGTCCCATGTCAGAATGCCTCTTCTCCAGATGCGGCGTTCGAGCTTTTCGCCGACGCCGTTGAGCAGCGAGAAGGTATGTCGTATCACTGCTACTCCTTTCAGTCAGCCGGTGCTGCAGGGAGGGCTATCGCGCTTTTTCTGCTCTTATTATACTCTTTATCAGGTGCGGCGACAACCTTGTGGTAAACTATTCCCCATGCGCACGGTCAGGCTCACCCTCCAGTACGACGGCACCCGCTACCAGGGATGGCAGGTGCAGCGGACGGGCGTAACGATACAGGGCCTGGTGCAGGAGGCGCTCGCGGCGACCACGGGCGAGCGGGTGACCGTTATCGCCGCCGGGAGGACCGACGCGGGGGTGCATGCCCTCGAGCAGGTCGCGGCCTTTCGCAGCGCAGCGCCCCTCGCCCCGGAGGTCTTCACCGCTGCCCTGAACGCCCGCCTCCCCGAGGATGTGCGGGTAATGGAGAGCCGCATCGAACGCGAGGACTTTCACCCGCGCTTCAATGCCAAGGGGAAGGTCTATGCCTACCTGATCGCCCATGAGCGGGTCCTCTCGCCCTTTCTGCACCGCTATGCATGGCGGGTCACCGCCGGCCTCGATCTCGAAGCGATGGGACAGGCCCTTGCGGTGCTCAAGGGAACCCACGACTTCTCGTCCTTCAGGGCGAGCGGCTGCGGGGCCCGCAACCCGGTGAGGACGATAACCGCGGTATCGCTGGCGCGCCACGATCGCCTCGAGTTCATGACGATGGCGCTGCGGGGGGATTTCATGACGATCCGCATCGAAGGCGACGCCTTCCTGCGGCATATGGTACGGAATATCGTGGGGACGGTCGTCGAGGTCGGCAAGGGGAGGCTGAGCATCGCCGATATGGAGAATATCCTGCTCGCCAGGAAGAGGCCCCTCGCCGGACCCGCCGCTCCGGCGCGGGGCCTCTTCCTGGAGCGGGTACTCTATCCATAACAAAGCCCGGCCGTAAAAAAACCCGGAGCGCCCGCGGGCGTTCCGGGTTTTGTGAAGTATCGATGCCGGGGATGCCGCGCCTGCCGGTTAC
>JBFMHE010000017.1 GCA_040752355.1 Nitrospirota bacterium
ACGAAGGGGTGGGTGAACGAGGCGGAAAAGGAAGCGCTGGTGCTCATGTGCGAGGCCCTCGAGGCGCTCGGCGACCGCTACGCCATCTACGGCTTCTCCGGAATGACCAGGACCCGCTGCGACTATTATAAGATCAAGGCCTTCGAAGAGGGCTATACCGAGAGCGTGAAGAAGAGGATAGCGGGGATCGCGCCGAAGGACTACACGAGAATGGGGCCGCCTCTGAGGCATTCACTCACCATCCTGAAATCCGTCGAAGCACGGACAAAGCTCCTCATAACGCTCAGCGACGGAAAGCCCGAAGATTGGGACGCCTACAAAGGCGACTACGGCATCGAGGATACGAGACGGGCGCTGATCGAGGCGAAGGAGCAGGGCATACACTCGTTCTGCATCACCATCGACAAAGAGGCCCACTCCTACCTGCCGCACCTGTACGGCGAGACGAACTACATCGTCATCGACGATGTCCGCAAACTGCCGAACAAGATCACCGAGATCTACCGCAAGCTGACGACGTAGCTCCGGCGCTCATCTCTCCGCGGGAGAGCACTTACCCGCCGCCGGCGACCAGCAGACTGTTGATTACCCATACGGCGCCTCCTTCGAAGGCGTTCTCTACAGCCGCTCGCTTCTCGGCAGGGGAATCCACGGCGCCGGTGAGCGTAGCGATGCCGTTCCGGACCGTGACGGTCACCTGGTCGTCATCGACAAAAGGGCTCCACCATAGCTCGCCCTGGATTGCTCTCTTTATTTCCTCATCGCTCTTTGTTCTGGCCTGATCATAGCTGTACCACTCATAGTCATACACGTACCAGTCATTCACGTAGGGGTCATAGACGAGCGGCATCTCTGGGTGCGCGACCGAGAGCGTATTCTCGACCTCTTTCACCCCCCTGCCCCTCGCGGCAACATCGTCGGCCTGCGCCTTCTCGTAGAGCGTGTCGACGGTCCCCGAAAGGCGGACCACCCCGTCATGTACACTCACCGCCACATCGTGTTTGCTCACAGAGGGGTCCCGCTGCAGGGCATTGCGCACCCTCCCTGCAATCTGGCTGTCGCTGAGCTCTTGCGGCCGGCGTACGGCGATAAGGTTGTTGACCGTCTCGACGCCTGTCGTATTCCTGGCGTCCTGTGCTGCAGCGCGTTTTGCCTTAAGGTTGTTTACCGTGCCTTCGAGCGTAACCGCGCCGTCCGCCACTGTTGCAGTCACGGCAAAAGGGCTCACGCGGGGGTCGAGGGAGAGCGCATCGTGTACGGCATCCCTGATCTCGTCGTCCGAAAGATCGTCGTACTTGTCCCCCATGAGCGTTTCATCTCTGGGCATACGGGCGACCTGGAGTGCGGACGCATCGACCCGCTCGACTCCCGCAACCCATGCCCTGAGGACTGCGCGATGCTTTTCCGCTGCACTGCCTACCGTGCCCGAGAGCGCCACGTTTCCCTTGTTCACGGTTACTTGAATGAGCTCGCCGTCGACGAGAGCGTCCCGCCTGAGCGTCTGTTCGATCTCGGCCTCGATCTCGCGGTCGGTGCGCTTGGCCTTGCGCTCTATCTTTATAGTGTTGTCTACTGCCCGGACGCCGGCAACTCCTTTTGTTATCTGCTCAGCGAGCTGCCTCTCCTGCCGCGAATCGACGACGCCCACAAGAGTCACCCGCCCTTCATCGACAGCAGCACCGATCTCGAACGATTCGGCCGCCGGGTCTTCAACCAGGGCCGCCATGATATCCGCCTTGATCATCTCATCCGTCCTTAAGGGGGACGGTCTCACTTCGATGCGGTTGACGACCGAGCGGACACCCCTTATCGTCCGGACGATACGGGCTGCGCGGTCCTTGGCGAGGATAGTGTCGACCGAGCCGGTCAGCGTGACGATCCCATCGACGATGCGGATGCCGAGTGCGGGGAGTGGAACCGCCTGGTCGAAAAGAAGCTCCCGTTCTATCGCCCCTTTGATCGACTGGTCGGGAATACGCGCCTCTTCGGCATACGAGGGGAGAGAGGGGAACGCGAGCAGGACGACTGCCAGCCACACCTGGTGCAGCAGTGACGAGGATTGCCTGGAGCCCGGAAGAGCGCGTGCGTTCATAATTTCCTCCGGTTACACCCAACAGCCGGTGCGGTCGTAGTACGCATAGAGGCTCTAAAACCGGAAAGCTCTTTCACGCTTCTCATTATCCCTCTCTTCTGTTGTGCTGCAGCCGGGGAAGGCGCCATGGCATCCTCCTTCTGAAGGCAATTACGGGTTGTCCTCGATCTCGCCCAGCTCCATCTTTGCCGAAAAGTACCGCAGGATATCGTTGCGCGTCAGGATACCTTCGAGATGCCCCTCCCTGACGACCAGGAGCTTGTCCTCGCCACCCTTGCTCATCTGGCGGAGAGCTCTCATGGCATCGGCGTCAGGGGCGATGGTATTATGCGGAGAGCACGAATGCACAAGCTCCCCGACCGTCTTGCGGCTCCGCTGCTCCCTGGGGATATCCTTCACTTCAGCCATACTGATGCAGCCCGAGAGATCGCCGTTGCTCGCCACCGGGAACATCTTGAAGTGGTATTTGAAGAAGTAGTCTTCCACCAGCTGCTCGACCGAGGTGGAGGGAGCGACGGTCACCGGGTCCTTCTTC
The DNA here is from genome assembly GCA_040752355.1 of Nitrospirota bacterium. Taxonomy (NCBI): domain Bacteria; kingdom Pseudomonadati; phylum Nitrospirota; species Nitrospirota bacterium. The sequence continues at coordinate 2,628 of JBFMHE010000017.1, forward strand.
ATGAGGCGAGCCACCGTCTGCCCTTCCAGCGCCCGGCGCAGCAGCACCTGCTGATACGACATCTGAGAGGCGCTGCGGATGAACATGCCGATCAGAAAGGACCAGACCCCTCCCACTACATTGCCCTGGAAGAGACCCAATAGTCCCATAATGATGAGAAAGAGGCCGAACCCCGACCCTATCGCCGAAGCCACCCTGGTGGCCCACCGTATGTTGCCTTTCCAGTGCCACAGCAGTGACCGCAGGATGCGCCCGCCATCCAGCGGGAAGGCGGGGATCAGGTTGAATCCCGCCAGGACGAAATTGATGAACGAGAGGTAGGCAATAACCCCGCTGATGTAGAGCGGCATGCCCGGGAGCGCTCCCGTGAGCCCATAGAAGGCGAAGCCCAGGACGATGCTCGAAAGCGGGCCGGCGAGGGCCATGAGGAACTCGGTCTTGGCGTTCGGGGGCTCGTCTTCCATCTCGGCAACGCCGCCGAACACGAAGAGGGTGATGCCCTTCATAGGCAGGCCGTACTTTCTGGCGACAATGGAGTGGAAGAACTCATGGAAGATGATCGAGGCAAAGAGCCCCAGGGCGCCGATAATACCCATGGCCCAGTAGGCCGAGGAGGAAAGCCCTTTGTAGTTGAGCGGAAAGACACCCCGGGCGAGCGTCAGGGTGACCAGCAGGGCGATGATCAGCCAGCTTGCATCGATCTTGACTTCGAAGCCGAACAGCTTGAAGAGCCTCACGCCTTTGCCGAACATTGGTGCACCTCGCTGGTACTGGGATAGCCTGAAGCGGCAGCGGGGAGGTGAGGAGCGTGCCGGAGAGGAGCTGCAGGACACTTCAGAAGCAGTACGCGCTCATCGTAACACTTCCTATTTACTTTTTAGCAGCTATTCCTTGCTGGGTCAAGACCGGGGCAGGGCAGTCAGCTCATTGACCCTTTGGTCCGTACAGCGTACTATTAATAAAAGGAGGTTGTCATGAGCATAGCGATTCCTGTACATGACCGGCTCTTCTGGATCGGGGCGAACGACCGCGCCACCGGGCTTTTCGAGGAGCTCTGGCCGATGCCGCACGGCATTGCCTATAATTCGTATCTCATCAAAGATGAGCGCGTGGCGATCATCGATGCGGTAAAGAGCTTTTTCGGGGTGGACTACCTCGCTACGCTCAAGGGGCTGCTCGAAGGCAAGAAGGTCGATTACCTCATCATCAACCATATCGAGCCCGACCATTCGGGTGCGATCAGGCTTTTGCGGGAGATCTTCCCCGGGATGCAGATCGTCGGAAACAGGAAGACCGCAGGACTGCTCGCCGATTTCTACGCCATTACCGAAAACGTCAGGGTCGTCGAGGACGGAGACGAGCTCGACCTGGGGCGTTCCAGGCTCAAGTTCATCCTGACGCCGATGGTGCACTGGCCCGAGACCATGATGACCTTCGATCAGGCAGAGGGCACGCTCTTTTCGGGCGACGCGTTCGGCGGCTTCGGCACCCTCGACGACGGCGTCTTTGACGATGAAATAAGCGACACGGGCACTTACGAGTACGAGGCACTCAGGTACTTCACCAATGTCATCGGCAAGTACAGCACCATGGTCCAGAAGGCCCTTGCAAGGCTGAGCGGGCTGGACATCGCGATGGTCGCTCCCTCCCATGGCCTGCTCTGGCGCAAGGACCCGCGGCGCATTGTCAGTCTGTATGACCGGTGGAGCCGCAACGAGGCGGACGACGGGGTGACGATCGTCTATGCCTCCATGTACGGCAACACGGAGAGGATGATGGAGGCCGTCGCCCATGCCCTGTCCGAAGAGCGGGTCGGTGATATCGCCACCCATAACCTCTCGCGCACGCATATTTCGTACATCATCACCGATGCGTGGCGGCACAAAGGGATCGTCCTGGGGACACCGACCTACAACATGAAGCCGTTCCCGATGATGGACCACTTTATCAGGGTGATGGAGAACAAAGGACTGAAGGACCGGGTCCTGGGGATCTTCGGCTCTTACGGCTGGGCAGGAGGCGCGCTCAAGGAGCTGACCGCCTTCGGTGAACGGATGAAGTGGGAGCTCATCGAGCCGGTCGTCGAAGCCAAAGGCGCACCGACGGCGGACATCCTCGCTTCCTGCGGCCAGCTCGGCCGGAATATCGCTGCACGGGTCAGGCAGGGAATCCCCGCCTGATCGTCTCCTCTTACTCTTATATGAGTGCGAGGTCCTTGAGATCTTTTACCATCTGCTCGAACTCGTCACGATGCTGGTAGCCGAGCTGCACTATGGCCTCGTACGGTTCGAGGGTGGCCCCGGGGTCGACGACGGATAGGTACCTGTTGAAGACCGCATTGAAGGTGTTTCTCTTTGCGGCGTTGAAATAGTTGTCCTCGAAAGCAGCGCTGATTCTGAACGCCATGTCCTCCACTTCCGGCATCGCGGGCTCTCCTTTGCGGTTTTATTCAATTATAACAGATAGTACTCTCTCGAATTGTAAGAGGGTGGGGAGAGGGGGCGGATATCAGCGCAGGAGGATGTACAGTGCGCCGAGTCCCCCGTCGCACTGGCGGGCGGTCACAAAGGCGATGAGGTGCTTCTTGTAGCGGCCGATGAGCCGGTTGACGACCGCGTCTTTCAGTACCGGCCCGTTGGGAGAACGCAGGCCCCTGCCGTGTATTATCTTGACGCACCTGAGCCTCTTCTTGAGGGCGTCCCCGATGAACCGGTCGACTTCTGCCTCGGCTTCGTCGAGGATAAGACCGTGCAGATCGAGGTAATCCTGAACAGCAAAGATGCCCTTGTGGAGCTTCCGCACGATATCGAGATGGTACTCCTCATTGGTCCACTCGACATACTCCTGCGTATCGGGGAGATGGAGGGGCCTTTTGCCGAGGGTAATCTCTTCGAGGTTCCTGAGAGCTTCTCTATCCGAACTGGTGGCCGAACTGATGGCGCGGTACGCTGGCACTGTTTTCGAAGGGCGGACCGGCAGCGCCCTGAACTCTTTGATCTCCCGCACATCCTGCATCGCCTTGCGGAAAAGCTCCTCCTCATCATGAGCAGGAGTGCTTTCAGCTCTCTTTTCATGGACCGGCGGTGCAGCAGGTGCTTTCTTCAGGCTGAGCAGTGTTTTGAGATCTCTGAAGGGCTGGTTCGAAAAGGTTTCAGACGTATTCTTCTTCTTCGACTGCATGACACATCCCCTTCACCCATTATAGCAGAATCCCCCTGATGAAGACTGCGCTGGCCGCTTCAGGATCGGGCGGTTTACAAGGGGCTGCCGATATCGTATAGTGTTGGTAGCGGGTTTCGGTGAATTCATGGCAGGGGAGGGAGGACTAATGGAACTTTTTGAGGCGGTGCGGACGAGGAGGAGTATCCGGAGGTTCATGGAGAAACCGGTGGAGCAGGAGAAGCTCGATACGCTTCTCGAAGCGGTGCGCCATGCGCCCTCCTGGGCGAACATGCAGTGCTGGCGCTTCATCGTGGTCAAAGACGCTGCCGTCAAGAAGCAGCTCAGCGAGCTCTCCTATGTCGATTCGTTTTTCTCTCCCCTGGGCTACAAGGCCAACCCTGCCAAGAAAGGCCTTGCCGAGGCGCCGGTGGTCATAGTGGCCTGCGCCGACCCCTCGCAATCCGGGACTCTCTGGAACCAGCCCTACTACATGACCGATCTCGGCATCGCAGCGCAGAACCTCATGCTCGCTGCCCGCGGATTGGGGCTCGGCACGGTCTTTGTCGGCGTCTTCGAAGAGGAGAAGATACGGCAGCTGCTCGACATTCCTTCCACCGTCCGGGTGGTGGGCCTCTTCCCTATCGGCTATCCTGCCGAAGAAAAGACCGGCGCATCATCGCGGAAACCAATCGAGGAGATCGTCTTTTACGAGAAGTGGCGGTAGCGCACTACGGTCCTGCCGGCTCACCGGCGCTCTTTTCAGCGCGCCTCAGCTTCACGGCGATGAGGGCGATAGTCCCTGCCATGAAGAGGACGCCGCCGATGAGCGCCCAGAAGGCCCCGGGCTCCCGGCTCACTTCGAGCAGCACCGCCCGGTAGGGAAAGGCCTGCAGGTCTTTCACATGGATGTTCAGGCCCTTGTAGAGCGAAGGCTTGTTGGGCAGCAGCCTGTCCTGCCTGACAGGAGCTCCGCCGTCCCTGTATTCCAACGAGACCGACCAGTCTGTCAGGTAGCCGTTCGGATCGATGGAGAGGTCTATGCTCCTGACATGCAGCTCCGCCGTATCGAGCACCCGCAGCGAAGTCCCTTCCGCGGCAACGGCCATCCCTTTGAACCCTCCCAGCGAGCTGAGCAGGTGCGCAAGAAGGATGAAGAGAAAGCCTATATGGACGACCTGCGGCGATATGAGCAGCAGCCACTGCGTGATCTTTCTCTTCTTTATAATCGAATCGACGCTGCAGAAGAGCGTGTTGGCGGTCAGGACGACGAGAAGCAGGATCGATACCCAGAGCCACCATGTAATCCCGAAGGGCTGCGCCTCCATCCAGTCGATGAGCGGAGCCGCGTGGATAGACTGGAACTCCTGGTGCGCGGGCATAACCACGGCGCCGGCGAAGAGCAGCACGATCAGGCCGCAGAAGAGCCAGATAGCGGTCCTGAGAGAGAGGAGCAGGTCTAGAATCGGCCTGATCATTAAAAGCTGTGAGAGCTCTTCATCAAGAGACTCACTCCCAGATAGGTGAACAACACCACTGCAAATCCCGCGATGCCGACCACTGCCGACGGCTTCCCCATCCATTCTCTCTTGAGCCGGGCATGGAGGTAGAGGCTGTAGAAGAGCCAGAGGATGCTCGTCCAGAGCTCCTTGGGGGTCCAGAGCCAGTAGGTGCCCCAGGCGAGATAGGCCCAGATGCCGCCGAAGACCATCGAGAGCGAGAAGAGAGCGTACCCGAAGAATATCGACCGGTACTGCAGCCCCTCGAAGAGCCCGTTCCGGTCCCTGAGGTACATGATGCCGAGGAGGGCGGCTATGCCGAAGAGGGCGTAGGAAAAAAAGGCGAGGATGACATGGAGCTCGAACCAGAGCGTCTTCAGCACCGGCGGCAGCGGGGTGTTGTGCTGTTTCGAGATGAGTGCGAAGGCGGTAAAAAGCAATACCATGACCGTCATGCCGTTAAAGAAGAACGGCTGCTCCCGCAATCGGCGGTACAGCAGCAGAGAGAATGCCGCTATGGAGGCTGCGAGGAAGATGAGCGTATCGTGCGGCCCCACAAGAGGCAGCCTGCCCAGCGAGAGGCCTCTCGACGCGATATACGCTACCTGGAGCACAAGGCCGACAATAAGAAGCGGCCGTTTCCAGAGGCCGAAGAGATAAAAGGGAAAGGCTGAAAAGGCTAACAGCATCTCTACTGCCTCATGGACAGGCCTCGGGCTTTCATGCAATGACCTTGCCCTGATCAAGTATGCATTTATCAGTCACCATACCTGAATCCGTGTGAATATCGAAGGAATAAGAGTCGATAACGCTCTCTTCCATTAGTTTACTGCAGAGGTCCCTCAATAACCGCTGGCCCTCTTCAGGATCGGATGTTGCGAGATCAACTTTTATTTCAGCTTTCATGCTTCACTCTTGCCTGTCTTTTTAAGGACTACCTGCGATAGTCGGCTAAAGAAACCACATTGCTCTTTCCCTTGCTGGCCGGCTTCGCTGTCTTTTCCGTGGTCCCTTTTTTCCCTTTCACGCTTTTGGCAGCGGTTTTGAGCGTGGTCGTCTTTTTACCCTTTGCGCTTTTTGCAGGGGCCTTCGATGCGATCTCATTGCTCTCTTTCTTTGTCACGGTTTTTTTCTCCCTACTTCTTTTTTCCTTCCTTGTGCCGTTTTTATTTCTACCTGCAGTGGGATGTTCTTCCAAATCGATGCCGAATACCGCGGACAGGTCGGATTCATCAATGATGCGGGAGCTTTTCCCGGCAGCCTTTGCAAGGAGCTTGTCCGCCTTGCCTGCCACCGCCTGTTGTATCAGATCGCCTATTTCAGCCTTTCTCAGGGTGAAGAACAGTTTGGGGTCCTCATCGAGCCGCGCGCCTGTGCCGTAGAGTACGGCGGACACATGCTTGCACATGTATGCCCAGTCGGGACAGGAGCAACTAAAGGTGATTTCTTTAGGGGAGGGGAACATACCGGACTTTTCTGCAGTGAACACTTCTCCCAGCGCTTTGGGGAATTTCCCCTCTATGAGCTCCTGGAGAGACTCCAGCATGCCCTCGCAGGCTGACCGTATTTCTTTCCAGATATTCTTTTGGAGCGCTGCTATTTTGATGGATACTTTATATGGTTTCGAACGCGATCCCTGGACGAGTGCCTGTATCTCTCCGGGCTCGATGCGGAGATCGAGCACCGTCCCGTGGCGGACATAGCTTCGCCCCCTGCCGATGCGGTTGCTGTAATCCGCATACTGTTCCAGATTGCGGTTCCACGCCTTGCCCCACCAGGTGCGCGCAATGCTTTTGCCTTCGAGAACGACCGGCATGAGGCCCGGACTCTTCTTCAAGAGCTCTTTCAGCTTTTTTGCTGCCTTTTCTTTTTTCCGGGCAACCGGCACGTATTCGGGAAATCTGTTCCAGTAGCTCATGAGCGCATGCTCCTTTTACGGTGTAAAGCCATTTTTTAGTTTACCATAGGAACGCTTGCAGGGACCTGTGTCCCCGGCGTCACTAAGGCGTAAAAGGAAAAGACAGGAAGGGAATCGGGGGGCAAAAAAAGAGCCTATGTCCTCGACGGCTCGAATTTAAGAACATTAAGACCATGTATATTCTTGAAATGCTTATAGTTGGCGGTTGCCAGCGCAGCATTGTGTATTATTGCTGATGCAGCAATAAGCGCATCGACAGTTCTCAACCCATCGGATAAGGCATATCGCTCAAGCAGGAGAATTGCTTTCTCATATATTTTCTCATCGGGATAAATCATGGCGGGGAAGTTTGCTTTTATGAACTCCTTCACGGTTTTTAGCTCCCTTTTATCCAGGCATCCCTGTATGAGCTCCATCACACAGAGAGCGCTTACAAGCCTTTTTTTAGAGGAGGTATGAGCGATAAATTCCTGTGCGTTTTGATCTCCCCTGAAATACCAGATAAGCACATCGGTATCAAAGATTATCTTTGAAATCGCTCTTTCCTCCGCTCATTGAGCCATTGTGCTGCATCCTTTAAGTCTTTTCTATCCTTCCACATGCCGAACCCAACAGGGTTGAATTTCTTTTCATTTTTCTTGAAGGGTTTTAACGTGGCGACAGGCTCGCCGCGCATGGTGATAACCACCTCATTGCCCTTCCTGACACTTTCAAGAATCGCAGCCGCCCTGTTCCTGAGCTCCTTTGCCGTCGCCGTCTTCATACTCCACCTCAAAGTGTATATTTTGAAGTGTATACTATACTCTACGCGGCTGTCAAATGAACACGTGATGAGAGAGTAAATGTTCCAGGTGGCATTTCAAGCATTCCAGGATATATCAGAGTGGCTTAAAACCGGGTTGTTAAAAAGACTTTTTGAATTTTTAAAAAAAGGCTAAGCCCCGAGGGGTAGAACCGGGATGATAACAATGGTGGAATCCAAGACTCAGCTTTTTGTTCGGCGCGTTATATCGCCAATTCCCAGTAGCAGCCCTTTTACCGAGATATCCTCGTCGATCTCATCCCAGTGCAGACCGGTTCCTCCCCCGCTGATGATATAGCGGGAGCGAGCTTCAGGGGTGGCCCTCATAAGGCGGGGAAAATATGCGAGCGGTACGCCGAGCTTTCTGCCGTCGGCAAGCTCCACCCACATTGTTTCTTCGTCAAAGGCGACCTTTCTTGCTAAAGGCTCAACTGCCAAAGTATTCATTCCAGCACCCTGCAATCAATGTCTTGTTTTTCTCCACCACTTCCGTCTGACCGCGCTGCCTTATTCGATACGGTTTTAGATGCGGCTGGATACTTTCAGCGCCTCTTCGAGAAAGGTTTCCTTTCTGTTTGCCTCCAGCTCTTCGGACGTATACCCGATGGCCTCTATAGGCTCAAACACCCTGCCTGCCGCAAGACCCAGGAGCTCAAGTCGTTCTCTGAGGTTCATGCCTTTGAAATCCTCAGAGATGACGATAACGTCGATATCGCTGTCCTCCCGTGCATTCCCCCTGGCATATGATCCGTAAAGGAGAATCGCCTGAGGGGTCACCCCGAGCTTTGTGATTTCGGCTGCGTAACGGTCAAGAATTATCTTAATTTCTCTGTCTGTTTTAACCATCCAACAACCTCTCTCGTTTTATCAAGGTAGGCCGACACCACTTCTTCAGGAAATGACTCTGTCAGCGAGCCGAAATCTTCCGGGTATCTGGTGACGACGCTTGCATTGTTTATCTTTGAAATAAACTCAAAATGAACGTTTGAAAAGCTGAGCCCGGCAAGCTTTGCTAGGTAAAGCAGATTATGTGTTCTCGGAGGGGTCTTGTCATTGACTTCGGCGGCCACAGCTTTCAGCATCTTTTCTATAGAAAGATGGCACATGAAAACTACATAGATATAACGACCGGTCTTCAACATGTGCTCGGCGGTGTCAAGATCGTATGCCGCTGATTTGATGAAGTTCTCCGTATCCTTTCTCATCACCTATACATTAGAACACGACAGGACAAAAGTAAAGTAGTATCTCCTCACAAGCTGAGGCTGAAGAGGCCCACCAACTCCTCGTTGCTCATCTCCGTAATCCATTCCTCTCCGCTACCGCGTATAACTTCCCCGGACAGTTTTATCTTGCTTTCGATCATTGCGTCTATCTTCTCCTCTATCGTGCCTTTTGTTATGAACTTATGCACGAGGACGTTCTTTTTCTGGCCGATCCTGAAGGCCCTGTCCGTGGCCTGGTTCTCTACCGCGGGGTTCCACCACCGGTCGAAATGGATCACGTGATTCGCCTCTGTGAGGTTCAGTCCTATGCCGCCGGCTTTCAACGACAGCACCATGAAGGGTATGTACTCACCGCCCTGAAACCGCTCCACGATCTCCTTTCTCTTGCCTACAGGCGTGCCCCCGTGCAGCACAAGCCCTCCCCTGCCGAATACCCTTTCCAGGAAACCTGCCAAGGGAGCGGTCATTTCTCTGAACTGGGTAAAGACCAGCGCTTTTTCTCTCTTTTCGTGAATTGTTTCGCAGACCTCCCTGAGCCGCTGGAGCTTCCCGCTGTCGTCTTCCTCGAAATCCCCTGTCCCGAGGTAATGGTCGGGATGATTGCAGAGCTGCTTGAACTTCGCGAGCGCGGCGAGGATCATTCCCTTCCGCTGTATCCCTTCTGCGCTTCGGACCGCTTCCTCCAATTCCCCGACCAGTTTTTTATAGAGGAGCACCTGTTTTTTGCTTAACAGCGCATAGGTCTTCATCTCCACTTTTTCGGGCAGGTCTGCTATGACCGCCTTATCGCTCTTCATCCGCCGCAGGATATAGGGGCTGATTATTTTGCGCAGCCGTGCATAACCCTCGGGATCTTTTCCCAGCTTTTTCGTGAAACTGCCGAATTCCGGCATGCTGCCGAGGAGCCCCGGATTGATAAAGTCGAACAGCGACCACACATCGGAAAGCCTGTTTTCCACCGGAGTACCGGTCACGGCGATCCTATTCTTTGCTGCAAGTTTCTTGATCGTCCCGGCCTGCTTTGTAGACGGATTCTTTATTGCCTGCGCTTCATCGAGGATGACATAGTTCCATTCATGTTTTTGAAGCCACTCGTACTTCTGGACCAGTGAATAGGTGGTGATAACGAGGTCGTACCTGTCGAGCTCTTCGGAGCCCAGGGGATCGACTTTCTTTTCGGGCCGCGCTTCGGGGTGCGCGATGAAGAACTCTATATCCGGCGCAAAACGTTCTATTTCAGCGGACCAGTTCGCAAGCAGTGATGCGGGTAGTACAAGGAGGCTCGACTGCTTTAACCCTTTTGACTTTAAAATATGCAGCAAGGCCAGTATCTGGACGGTCTTGCCGAGCCCCATATCGTCCGCAAGGCACATCCCGAAACGGAGGGAATGGAGGAAGCAGAGCCAGTCCACCCCGCGTTGCTGGTAGGGCCTGAGCTTGGCTTTGAAGGAATGCCCCGGTTTTGTGGAAGCTATGAGGGCCGGGGTGCGCAGCTTCCGGAGAACGGAGTCCAGCCACTGTCCGTTCGTTACCTCTATGCTTCCATCTTCCTCAGGCATATGCAGCGCTGCCCCGGGGTTGAGCTGCAGGCGGAGGGCATCTCTCAGATTGAAATCTCCTGCTTTCATCAGCTCCTGTGCCTCTTCATAGGCGGCGAGGGTTTGGCGCAGTTTTTCGGGGTCGACCGCTACCCATTTGTTCTTGATGAAGGCAAGGCCTTCTGCGGAGAGCAGCAGGCGCCGGGCCTCTTCCGGAGAGACCGGGGTATCTCCAAGAAATAATTGCGGATCGAAGTTTAAGAGGGCATCCATACCTACATAAGAGGGCTGGTCGTCACCTACGGTGATGCGCAGTTTCATGCCGGCGGTGTTCCCTTTCCACCAATCGGGGATCCTGCACAGGATACCTGATTTTTCATAGAGCGGGATTTCCTTGAGAAAGGTGTAAGCCTCTTGCGCCGACCAGGCAAGGGGATGGAACAGTTCACCGCTCTCAAGAAGCCCGGAAATGAGGGGGCTCTCTTTTGCGGCGAGTTGTACGGTTGCCAGCAGTTCCAGCAATTTCTTGCTCTCTTTTCCGAACTCTTCCAGTGCGTATTTCAGGGGGAGGTGTTTTGATGTGCCCTGCTTGCTCAAGCCTGTTGAATAGGTGGCGAGAAAGGCGAAGGGATACTCTTCCTTTTTGCTTTCCACCAGGTGGAAATAGACCCTGCCCACGAGATGCACATGGGGACTGTATGCTTTGAAGAAATCCTCAACAGAACCGTCGTACTTCTTGATTTCCCGCTGGAACACGGCGTTGAGGCCGCGCACGATGTTTCTTAGGAGGTCCTCATTTATATAGAGTTCCCCGGGCATGAGCGGAGCATTGCTCAGCGTTCTGTCCAGTTCGTCCTCATCAAGGGTTATCGTTACACGATGCCGCCTTGTTTCGAGGTCGGGAGTCCTGACCAGTTTCTTTGCAAACAGGGCGGCAAAGCCCCTGAAGAACTCAAGGGAAGGCGAGAGGGTAACAGAAGTGTCGCTGAAGCCCAGGAACAAAAAGGCGGCTTCGGGATCGGAGACGAACCGCCTGTGCATCTCCTGCTCCAGCAACTGGCGGCTCTTGTTTATCTGTTCATCCGTGTCGGACCATTCCAGCTGCACGGAGCGGTCAGGCATGACTACTGCTTGTAATTCCCGGTGCATGGAGAGTGCCTTGTTGTTTTTATTGCATTGCACGCTGAAGGGTGAAAGGCCTGCCGCCGCGTTTTTACCTTTTAATTTTATAGTATTTGCAGCGGCCAGGTCTTCTCTACTCTCCGAATACTCTTTTGAATATGTAATCGACATTTCTGAGATAATACGTTAAGTCAAAGAGGTGCTCGATTTCTTGCGGTGAAAGGTACGTGGCAATGTCACTGTCCTCCTGCAGGAGCTTCATGAAACTTATCCCCTTGCCCCAGCTCTCCATGGCGTTGCGCTGTACCATCGCATAGGCATCCTCGCGGGAGAGCCCCTTTTCGACGAGGGCGAGCATCGCCCGCTGCGAATTGAAGAGACCGTAGCTCCTGTCCATATTCGCCCTCATCCGTTCGGGATAGACGAAGAGGTCCTTGAGAATCCCCTTCAGCCGGTTGAGCATATAGTCGACCAGTATGGTGCTGTCGGGTATGATGATCCTCTCGACCGAAGAGTGGGAGATGTCCCGCTCGTGCCAGAGGGCGACATCCTCGAGCGCGGCGAGGGCATTGGCGCGGACGACCCGCGCGAGGCCGGACAGGTTCTCGGAACCGACAGGATTCCGCTTGTGCGGCATTGCAGAAGACCCCTTTTGCCCGGGGGTAAACGGTTCTTCCGCCTCGAGCACTTCGGTCCTCTGGAGGTGCCTGATCTCGACTGCGGTCTTTTCGACCAATGCGGCGATCAGTGCGAGCGTGGTCATGTACTCGGCATGTCGGTCGCGCTGCACAACCTGGGTCGCCACAGGTTCCGGAGAGAGCCCCAGCTTTGCACAGACTTTCTCTTCCAGCTCGGTGGGGATATTGGAGAAGGTGCCGACAGCGCCCGAGAACTTGCCGATGCTCACCACCTCCCTGGCGCGCTCCATTCTCGCGAGGTTCCGTTTCGCATCCTCGTACCAGAGCGCGAACTTCAGCCCGAAGGTCATGGGCTCGGCATGGATGCCGTGGCTCCTGCCCATGCAGGGCGTCTCCTTGTACTTCAGAGCCTGCGCCTTCAGCACCTCCATGAGCTCCCTGAGGTCCCTGATGATGATATCGGCAGCCTCTCGCATGAGCAGGGAGAGGGCGGTGTCGACGACATCGGAGGAGGTGAGGCCTTTGTGAACGAAACGGGACTCGGGACCTACGAATTCGGCGACCGAGGTGAGAAAGGCGATGACATCGTGCTTCACCGTCTTCTCGATCTCGTCGATCCTGCCGACATCGAAGCGGGCCTTTTCCTTTATCACCGCTACCGCCTCCGGGGGGATCTCCCCGAGCTCGGCCCACGCCTCGCACGCGGCGATCTCGACGTCGAGCCATTTCCGGAACCTGTTCTCAGGCTCCCACAACCTGCCCATTTCAGGACGCGTATATCGTGGAATCATGTATCCTCCTGGAAGTAATAAGCTTTCAACAACTAGCGGTCAGCCGTCAGCCATCAGCTCTCAGCAAAAGCAAGGAAGCGCTCAGCCATCAGCTTTCAGCAATGCAGCAATCAGCAATCAGTTTCTCTATTAATAAATACTTATAAGTGCCGTCTCTCTTTGTCCTTTGCTGATTGCTGACAGCTGATGGCTGTCTTAAAGCTTGAATAACCTTTCTATCTTAATAGAATTATTCCGTATCTTTCCAATGCCGAAGAGGGCGCCCTCGGCATCCTTGAGCCGGATGAACGAAGACCGGAGCCGCTCCTCCACCCTTCCGCTCTCCTGTGCGAGGCAGACGGGATTCCCGTTTTGCGCCCTTTTGAGGTCGTTGCCGGAGAGCTGCTGCTCGGGCAGATGGCCGAGGGCGCGGTCGATGGAAAAGAGGGCGGAAGACTTCTCCGGCAGCTCCTCGACGGCCGCCGCGGTCTCGATAGTGAAGCCGCCTATGCGGGTGCGCCGCAATTCGGTGACATAGGCGCCTGTCCCCAGGGCGTTGCCGATATCGTTGCAGAGCGAGCGGAGGTACGTTCCTTTTGAGCACGATACCCGGACGGTAACGTAGGGGAGCGCGAAGGTCAGGAGCTCGATCGAGCTGATTGTCACCTTCCTCGCCTTTCTCTCGACCTCGACCCCGGCCCTGGCGAGCTTGTAGAGCGGCGTCCCTGCCACTTTGACAGCCGAATACATGGGAGGCATCTGCTCGATAGCGCCGACAAAAGCGTGCGCTGCTCTCTCTACCGCCTCCCGCGTCACCGGCAGGTCATCGACCCTGCTGACGACGACGCCTTCCGCATCATACGTATCCGTAGACTCCCCGAGCTTCATGGTCATGACATACTCTTTGTCCAGATCGGCGAGAAAGCCGGTGATCTTCGTCGCCTCATTCAGGCAGACCAGGAGCACTCCGGTGGCAAGCGGATCGAGCGTGCCGGCATGCCCCGCTTTCCTTACCTTGAAGCGCCGCTTTACCGCGGTCACCGCATCCTGCGAGGTGACGTCAAGAGCTTTGTTGAGATTGACTACTATATTCATAGAGCTTCAGGGGTCTGCCGAGTCCTTTCAGTTCGATGAGGATGAGAAAACTGTACTCAGGCGGCCTGATAGCGTCGCCCGGCCTCCTGGTGAGGGTCAGATTGACCGCCCAGCACTGTTCGAGGTACTTGACGATGAGGGTGGAGTCGCGCAATCCTCCGCCTTTGAGGTCATACCAGAGCGTTGTATCCAGAGCCCACCGCTTGCTCAAGGCAGACGTGATGCCGCCGGTGAGCTGGAAGAGCTCGCTCGCACGGGAGTACCGTTCTCCGAGCCTGAGGTACGTCCCTTTGAAAACAGGCAGGCTGATATCCGCGTTCACCGTCTCCATCTTCCCCTTGTTGAAATCGTATGCGAGATCGGAGGTGACGGTAAAGGGGCCGCTCAGCGTGACGGCAAGCGTGGTAGGCGACAGCGGCCGGTCTCCTGCGTTGAAATTCAGAGACTGGGCCAGCGTCGAGGCGAGGGAAAATCTCCTGAAGGCAACGTTGTTATAGAGCGAGAAGCCGAGCGACGCTGTCTTGTCGCCGAGCTCGGTAGAATCGAAGACCGGCAGGGGATGCGTCTCGGGAATGAAGGTAAAGCTGACCGAGGGCTCTATGATGTGCGTTGCGGAGCTGTAATGCCGTGAAAGCCGGGTCAGCGCGTTGGCCCGGTATTCGAACGTCTCCCGGTGGGGAGAGGACTCGAAGGGAGCGCTGTTGCTCAGCTGGTAGGCGGTCTCTCTGAGCGTGAGCGACTGGAAGACCTGCACCCTGTCGCCGAAGCCATAGGAGAGCGTAGGAGCTATATCGATCCTCTGCCCCCGGGGCTCCTTATCTCTCCAGAAGTTGGCGATGCTCGAATTCAGCGAGAAGAGCAGCGGCCCGACGCTCGAGGGATGCACGACATAGCCCAGCTCGGGAAGCCGCTGGGGGACATTCGCCCCTTTGTCCTGCAGGTCGATCCAGTGCTGCCCGAGGAGATACAGCCGCGCATTTCTGAGCGGCACCGAGACCTCGGCGGACGACTGGAGGAAGCGCTGGATGCGGACATCCCTCCGGTAGGCAAATTCTTTGTAGAAGTCCTCTTCGTTGACGTAATTCAGGTCGACAAACGCCCTCGCATCGCCGATCTGCTGCTCATGGAGGCCTTTGAACTCGAAGATGTCCTTTTTCAGCCGGTATCCCTCTCGCTCCAGGTTGTCCGCCTCGCGGTCGCGGAGGTGGTACGCGGACCACTCCCCCCGCTTCGTAAAATCGAGGTAGCGGTACTCGACGCCCTTCCCGATGCCGCGCTTGCTGTAGTAATCGAGATAGACGGTCGCATCCTTGTTCTCGTCGATTGCCCAGAAAAAGGAGGTGCTGAACTGGAACCCCTTGGTCGAGCTGCTCCCGATGTAGGGGAAGAGGAACCCTGTCTGCCGCTCGCTCGTGATGGGCGCCCATAACGCGGGAGAGTAGAGGATCGGCAGTCCCTTGATCCGGTAGGTTACATTCCGCGCAGTCACCTTTCTGCCGACGACGATATCGACCTTGTCCCCTTTGAAACACCAGTCGGGCCTTTCCGACTCTTCGTAATCGCAGGTGGTGAAAGAGGCTGACGAGGCGTAGTAGTGGTTCTCCTTGACCTTCTCGACGCTGGTGCCGTCGACCCAGTAGTCGCCTTTTTTGAAGAAGATGAGCGCGTTATGGAGCTTCCCCGTTTTGGTATCGAGGTTCATCTCGGCCCGTTCGGTATTGATGAAGGTATCGGCATCTTCGAAAACGACGTTGCCCGTCGCCTTCGCGTCAGAGGTGTTCTCGTAGAGGACGGCATGGTCGGCGAGGAGCACGGCGCCGTCTTTCTCGATCCGTACATTGCCCGTTGCCACATACTTGGCCTCTTCAGGGACGTGCTCGAGGTTATCGGCGGTAATCGTCGTAGCAAAAGACAACGGGGAGGTGAGAAGTGAAAAGTAAGAGATAAAGAACAAAAAGCACGACACAAAAAGAACGTGCTTCATTCTCTTACGCTTTGATCTCTCCTCTTTCACGGTTGCTCCTTGCCCTTTACGTTCAGTTGTTACTTCCTGTTCCTCACTTCTTACTTCTCACTTCCTGCTTCTCACTTTTTACCTCTCAGCTGTCTACAAGCTTTCCCTCAGCGTCCCCAGCACAGCGGTCTCCCCGAGGGCCTCTTTGGCTTCGCCTATGGTATAGAATGAACCGGTGATAAGAACCAGCCCGGACTTCCGCGCTGCCGCGCTCCTCTTCGCCAGCTCGATCGCCTCTCGTACCGAGGGAGCGGTGGCAGAGGCGTACCCGAGCTCCAAGGCGTACGCCGCCAGCTGCGAAGGAGCGGCAGCCCTCCCGTAATCAGGAGCGGTAAAGACGATCTCCGCTGCGAGGGGCAGGAGCGGCGTGAGTAGAGCGGGTATATCCTTGTCGGCCATGACCCCCATGACCAGCACGATCTCCCTGTCCGATAAGGCGCCTTGAATGAAGCGGGCGAGGGCCCGGGCCGCGTCCGCATTATGCGCCCCGTCGATCAGTATAGGAGGCAGGATCGGGGGGGCGCCCTCGATCCACTCGAGCCTTCCGCGCCACTCGGTCGCAGCGAGCCCCTTTTTTAGGGGGTCAAGGGGCAAGGGGCGAGGGGCCTGTCCCGTTTCGAGGAGCGCTATCATCGATGCCTTGACAGCGAGGCAGGCGTTGACGAGCTGGTGCTCGCCGGCGAGGGGCGTATGGAGGCCGGTAATACCATGAAGGCTCTCGCGATAGTCGAAAGTGATTCCCGTGAGGCTGGATGATCGCAGAGCGCCGCTGAAGTCTCTCCCGCAGGTAAAGAGGGGGGCCGAGGCATGGCGGGCTGCTCCGGCGATCACAGCCTCGGCTTCGGGTTCCTGCGGGGCGGTGACGACCGGGATGCCCGGTTTTATGATGCCCGCCTTCTCCCGTGCGATCTCGACCAGCGTCGTGCCGAGGAACTCTTTGTGGTCCATGCCGATTTTCGTTATCACCGAGACCGCCGGGGTGAGGACATTCGTCGCATCGAGCCGCCCTCCCATGCCGACCTCCATAACCGCCCAATCGACACTGTTGCGGGTGAAGTGCAGGAACGCCATCGCGGTCACGAATTCGAAAAAGGTGGGATCGGGCAGGGGAGCCGGCGCGTGGCGCAGGGCGGAGCGTATCTCTCCGGTGAGCTCCACCACCTCCGCCTCGCTTATCTTCCTGCCGTCGATCGTCATCCGCTCGGTGAAGCTCACCAGGTGCGGGGAGGTGAAGAGCCCCACCTTGAAGCCGTAGGCCCTCAGGATGGATGCCGTCATGGCAGCTGTAGAGCCCTTGCCGTTGGTGCCTGCCACATGGACAGCACGGAGCCGGCGGTGGGGATCTCCTATGACGGAGAGTATCCGCTCGGTCTTGTCGAGGCCGAGCTTGATACCGTGCTTCTGGAGCCCGTAAAGATAACCGATGGCATCGGAATAGCTCATCGCGTGCGGCTCACTGGCTGCAGGGTGTAATGGATAGTCCGACAGGGGAGGCAGTTTCCGGCTTTTGCCATGAGCTACGCGCCGTTAGCGCCGGCAGAGGGCATGAAGTGCTCGATGAGCTTGTAGATCGTATTTTTCAGCTCCTTCCTCTCGACCACGAGGTCGATCATGCCGTGCTCGAGGAGGAACTCCGCCCGCTGGAAGTTGTCGGGCAGCTGCTGCTTGATCGTCTGCTCTATGACGCGGGGACCTGCAAACCCGATGAGGCTCTTCGGTTCTGCGATGATGATATCGCCGAGCATGGCGAAGCTCGCCGTGACGCCCCCGAAGGTCGGGTCCGCGAGCATCGAGATGTAGAGCACGTCCGCCTCCTTCAGGCGGGCGATCGCTGCCGAGACCTTGGCCATCTGCATGAGAGAGAACATGCCCTCCTGCATCCGGGCTCCGCCCGAAGAAGAGACCGTTATGAGCGGCATGCGGCCCTCGAGCGCCCGCTCCGCTGCTGCGGTGATCTTTTCGCCCACGATCGAGCCCATGCTTCCTCCCATGAAGGAGAAGTCCATGATCGCGAGGACGACGGGCCTGCCGTTGATCGCGGCATCGCCGTAGATGCAGGCGTCCTTGAGGGAGCTCTTCCGCATATTCTCCTCGAGCCGGTCCCGGTAGGGAATGGTATCCTTGAAGCCGAGGTGGTCGACAGCGGTAAGATCAGCGTCGATCTCGACGAAGCTCCCCTCGTCGGCGACGAACTGTATCCGCTCGGGCGCGCTGATCCTGAAGTGGTAGGTGCACTTCGGGCAGACCTGGAGGTTCTTCTCGATCTCTTTTTTGTAAATGATCTCCCTGCAGCTGTCGCACTTTATCCACAGCCCCTCGGGGATCTTTACCTTCTTCTCGGCCTTGAGCTCTCTCTTCTTTTTAAACCATGTCATAATGCGTTTATCGTGTTATAGCGTTATGGAGTTATAGCGCGGTGGCCGAACCGGGATGCATCCCTGGCGCGATGAACACTGTACGCGACTAACGCTATAACGCATTAACTGATCGCCTCCCGTAATTCCCTTATGAACCGCTCGGCATCCTCCGGATGCTCGTGGAACTGTTTGACTATGGCGCTGCCGACGATGACGCCGTCCGCAGCCTCCCTGATGATCCGCGCATCATCGGGTGTTGCGACGCCGAACCCGACCGCCAGGGGCGCATCCGTCAGCCGCCGCAATGCAGCGACATGCTCGGTGAAGGCCCGGTCGAGCTCGAGCCGGGCGCCGGTAATCCCGGTCATGGATACATAATATACAAAACCTCTCGATACTTTCGCTATGTGCTGCATCCTGGCCGGCGTCGAGGTCGGGGCGACCAGGAAGATGGTGTCGAGCGGCCGCTCCAGGCGAGCGGAGCGGGCTGCAGCGATCAGCGCCTGCGCCTCGTCGGGCGGGAGATCGGGAATGATGACCCCGTCGACCCCGGCCTCGACGGCATCGTGCACGAAGCGCTCCTCGCCGTACGTGAAGACCGGGTTGTAGTATGTCATGAGGACCAGCGGAACCTCCGTTACCCGCCGCAGATCGCGCACGAAGGCGAGGACTTTCTGGAGCGAAACGCCCGCAGCAAGCGCGCGTGCAGCAGCTTTCTGTATCGTCGGACCGTCGGCGAGCGGGTCGGAGAAAGGGACGCCCAGCTCGATGATATCGGCGCCGCAGCGCTCGAGCAGCAGGACGCGCTCCCTGGTGAGCTCCAGCGAGGGATCTCCCGCCATGATATAGGGGATAAAGGCCTTCCTGTCGAGGGCCCTCAGCCTCGCGAAAGCAGCGGCGATCCGGGTCTTTTTACGGGAGCTGGGCACCGAGATTGATCCCTTTTATTTTTGCGACCTGCTGGACGTCCTTGTCACCGCGGCCAGAGAGATTCACGATCAGCACCGCCTCCCGCGGGAGCTCGGGCGCCCGCTTGATCGCCTCTGCGAGCGCATGGGACGACTCGAGCGCCGGGAGGATGCCCTCGGTCCTCGACAGCAGCTCGAAGGCGGAGAGTGCTTCGTCATCCGTAGCGTATGTGTAGGTGACCCGGCCCGAGTCTTTCAGGAAGGCATGCTCGGGCCCGACCGAGGCGTAGTCGAGGCCGGCGGAAACGGAGTGGGTATCGAGGACATTGCCGACCTCGTCCTGGAGCACATAGGTTTTGCATCCCTGCAGTACCCCGACCGAGCCCCCGGCGAACCGGGCCGCATGCTCTCCGGTCTCGACCCCTTTCCCTCCTGCTTCGACGCCGATCATGGTAACAGCCGTATCGAGAAAGGCATCGAAGAGCCCCATGGCATTGCTGCCGCCTCCCACGCAGGCGATCAGGCAGTCGGGCAGTTTCCCCTCGGCCTTGAGTATCTGCTTCTGCGCCTCCCTGCCGATTACCGACTGGAAGTCCCGCACGATCGCGGGAAAAGGGTGGGGGCCGAAGACCGTGCCGAGCACATAATGGGTATTCCTGACATTGGTCGTCCAATCCCTGAGAGCCTCATTGATCGCATCCTTCAGGGTCCTGGAGCCGATATTGACCTCTCGTACTTTTGCGCCGAGGAGCTTCATCCTGAAGACATTCAGCGCCTGACGCTGGACATCGACGGCGCCCATGTATACTTCGCATTCGAGGCCGACGAGAGCCGCGCCGGTCGCCGTTGCTACTCCATGCTGGCCGGCCCCGGTCTCGGCGATCAGGCGCTGCTTGCCCATTCTCTTGGCGAGGAGCGCCTGGCCCAGGGCGTTGTTTATCTTATGTGCCCCGGTATGGGCGAGGTCCTCCCGTTTCAGATAGATCTTCGCCCCGCCCAGTCTCTCGGTAAGCCGCTGCGCGAAGTAGAGGGGAGTGGGCCTGCCGACGTAGGTCGCCTGGAGCCGGGCCAGCTCCTCGAGGAACGCCCGCTCTTTCCTGATCCGGGCGTATGCATCTTCGAGCTCTTCGAGAGCCGGGATGAGGGTCTCGGGTGCGAACCTTCCGCCGTAGGAGCCGAAATAACCCTTTTTATCAGGGAGCCGTCTTATCTTTATCCTCCGGATAACCGTATGATTTTTGGGAACTCCGTCTGGGATTTGCTATTATATCACATACAATAACAGACAAGTAAGAAGTAAGAAGTAGGGGAGCTTAGGGGAGTTCTTCTATTCTGACTTCTGTCTTCACTTCCTACTTCTCAGCTCTTACTTCTTACTTGTCTGTTATTACTTCTCACTTGTCAGTTCAGGAGGGCGCATGCAGGAGACAAAGATCCTTCTCCCCGAGCGGGAGATGCCGAGGCAGTGGTACAACATCATGGCGGATATGCCGAAGCTCCCGGAGCCTCCTCTCCACCCGGCAACCCGGAAGCCTGTCGGTCCCGGAGACCTCGGCGCGATCTTCCCCATGGCAATTATCGAGCAGGAGATGACGACCGAGCGGTGGATACCCATCCCTGACGAGGTCCTCGACCTTTACGCCCTCTGGCGGCCGGCGCCGCTGTACCGGGCGCACAGGCTCGAGGCTGCGTTGAAGACCCCGGCACGGATCTATTACAAGTACGAAGGCGTCAGTCCGGCCGGGAGCCATAAGCCGAATACGGCGTTCCCGCAGGCCTACTACAACAAGAAGGCGGGCATCAAACGGATTGCGACCGAGACCGGCGCCGGGCAGTGGGGCTCCTCGATGGCGCTCGCCGGACAGATGTTCGGGCTCGAGGTGACGGTCTACATGGTAAAAGTGAGCTACAGCCAGAAGCCGTACCGGAGGATCGCGATGGAGACCTGGGGCGCCGCCGTGCACCCCAGCCCGTCCCGGATGACGAACGCGGGGAGGAAGGCCCTGGAGCTGAACCCGGACAATCCCGGAAGCCTGGGCCTGGCGATATCGGAAGCGGTCGAAGACGCGGCTGCGCATGGCGATACCAATTACGCCCTCGGCTCGGTGCTGAATCATGTGGTGCTCCACCAGACGGTGATCGGGCTGGAGGCGAAGAGACAGCTCGAGCTGATCGGGGAGTACCCGGATGTCGTTATCGGCTGCTGCGGCGGGGGCAGCAATTTCGGCGGGATCAGCTTCCCGTTCATTCACGACAAGATCAACGGCAGGGAGGTGCGCGCCCTCGCGGTAGAGCCCGCATCCTGCCCGACCCTCACCAAGGGCGAATTCAGGTACGACTTCGGCGATACCGCCGGGCTCACCCCTTTCCTGATGATGTATACCCTCGGGCACGACTTCATGCCCCCGGGTATTCATGCCGGCGGGCTCCGGTACCACGGCGACTCGCCGCTCGTCTCCCGGCTCTACCGCGACGGCATCATCGAGGCGAGGGCATACAAGCAGCTCTCCTGCTTCGAGGCGGCGATGCTCTTTTCCCGGACGGAGGGGATCATCCCCGCGCCCGAGACCTCCCACGCGATCAGGGCTGCCGTCGACGAGGCGCTCCTCTGCAAGGAGGAGGGGCGGGAGCAGTGCATCCTCTTCAGCCTGAGCGGCCACGGATATCTCGACCTCGCCGCGTATGACGATTATCTTTCGGGGAAGCTCGTCGACTACGAATATCCCGATGAGATGATCCGCGAATCGCTCGGCAGACTTCCCGTGATATAATTGATGAAGCAAGCACTGAATCCTGAGCACGAAACCCTGAACAGAGAAAATAAGGCACGTTGTTTAGAGTTTAAAGTTTAGAGTTTAGGATTTCGGATTTGTCTTGACCATGGTGAGAGTAAAGATCTGCGGCATAACGAATACCGAAGATGCGCTGGCTGCTGTCGAATACGGCGCCGACGCGCTCGGGTTCATCTTTTTCGAGAAGAGTCCCCGGTATATTAGTCCCCTTAAGGCGAAAGAGATCATCGCCTACCTGCCTCCCTTTGTCACCGCCGCAGGCGTCTTCGTGAACGAGGACCCTGCAACGATGAAAGAGACAATGAGCCTTGCGGGAATCACCGTTCTCCAGCTGCACGGCGACGAGCCTCCCGAGACCTGCTCGATATGGCCGCGGGTCGTCAAGGCGATGCGGGTGAAGGACTTTACCGATCTCAAGCCCTTGGAGAAGTACCGGGTCTCGGCGTTCCTGCTCGATACCTACTCGCCGAGAGAGTTCGGCGGGACAGGGCAGACCTTCAACTGGGATATCGCGGTGGAGGCGAAGCGCTATGGAAAGATCATCCTCTCCGGGGGGCTGAATCCCGACAATATCGAGAGGGCCGTACAGTGGGTCAGGCCCTATGCCGTTGATGTCAGCAGCGGGATAGAAGAGCGCAAAGGCAAGAAGGACCTGAAGAAGATGCGCGCCTTTATCGAGAGGGCGAAGCGGGCTTCGACGCCACCCGTATGACCGTCTTTACATTTCCCCGGGGGTTGAAGTCGCCGACCACCTCGAGAAACCGCGGCGCGAGCAGCCCCTCGAGCTCGGCGTAAATCCTGTTCGTTATCTCCTCGTGCGAGATGCAGGTGTTCCTGAACGAATTGAGGTAGAGCTTCAGGGATTTCAGCTCCACGATCTTCTTATCCGGCACGTAATTCACCTTGATCGTGGCGAAGTCGGGATAACCAGACCGGGGACACAAGCAGGTAAATTCGGGAAAGGAGATGCTGATTTCATAGTCCCGCTCCGGATTCGGGTTGTCCCAGACCTCGAGCGTTGCTTCATTGATTTCCTTTTCACCGTAACGCATTCTTTAAAATAACACTAACCAGAACGTCATTTCCAGCAGAGGAGCGCTTATCGATACGCTTTTTCCCAATAGGCATTGAGCGCTTCGAGCTTGCTCGTGACCCACCGCAGGTTATCTCTATACCACCGCACCGTCTGTTCCAATCCCCTGTCAAAGGAGGTTTCCGGCCTCCACGCGAGGCGCCCTTCCATCTTTCTCGAGTCGAGCGCATAACGGTAGTCGTGCCCCAGCCGGTCTTTGGTAAATTCTATGAGACGTTCCGGCTTGCCCAGCAGCCCGAGGATCGCCTTCACGATATCGATGTTCCTCTTTTCCTCTCCGCTGCCGGCATTATACACCTCGCCGGCGCTCCCCTTTTCCAGAACCCTGTATACCGCATTAGCGCAGTCGGCAACAAAGAGCCACTCCCGTATATTGCTGCCTGTTCCGTACACGGGGATCTTCCGATCGTCCAGGGCCTTCAGAATGACGACCGGGATGAGCTTTTCGGGATACTGCCAGGGGCCGTAGTTGTTCGAGGGCCGGACAGTGATGACCGGAAGGCCATAGGTCCTGTAGTACGCTCTTCCGAGCATGTCTGCCGATGCCTTGCTGACGGAATAGGGGGAATTGGGGTTGAGCGGTGTGGTCTCGCTGAACTGTCCCTCTTCACCCAGCTCGCCGTAGACCTCGTCGGTCGAGATATTGACGAAGGCGCCGACTCCCAGCTTCCGGGCGGCATCGAGGAGCACCTGCGTCCCCATCACATTGGCGCTCAGGAAGGGGGCGGCATCCATAATGCTTCTGTCCACATGACTCTCTGCCGCCCAGTGGATAACGGCATCGGGCCGCTCCTTGGTGAAGATCGTATCGATCCGGGGGGCGTCGGCAATGTCCGCCTCGTAAAAGGTCACCTTGTCCTCGAATCCTCTAAGCCGCTCCCTGTCGCCCGCGTACGTGAGCTTGTCGACAACGATGACGGCATATCCCCGCTCCACTCCCTGCCTGACGCACTCGCTTCCTATGAATCCCGCTCCCCCGGTTACCAGCAGCCTTTTCATCTGACCTCCATTCTCCTGACGAACCGGTCAACAGCATCCCTCCAGTGGGGAATGCGTATGGCCAGGGCATTCGAGATTTTCCTATTGCTCATGGCCGAAAAGTACGGCCTCCGTGCGGCAGCAGGGAAGAAGTCCGAGGGCACAGGGAGGATCAGGCTGGAGAGTCCGCACTTCTCGCCATAGTAGCGGGCCACCTCATACCGTGAGGCGTAGCCGCCGTTGGTGAGGTGATAGGTCCCTCGCATCCCGTTCTCGAGAGCGGCGAGGGTTGTTGTTGCAATATCCTCCGCAGAGGTCGGGATCGAGACCTGATCGCTTGCTATGCGGAGGACCTTGTTCTGCTTCGCCCACTCTGAAATCTTATACAGGAAGTTCTGTCTCCCCTGACCGAAGACCCAGCTCACCCTGAAGAGCAGGAAGTTGTCCGACTCATCGGCGAGGACGCGCTCACCGGCAAGCTTCGTCTCCCCGTATTTGTTGATCGGATGGGGAGCGTCCTCTTCGGTGTAAAGCTCTTCTTTAGTCCCATCGAAAACGTAATCGGTGCTGTAGTGGACGATGAGGGCATCGACCTTCCGGCACGCAGCGGCCAGGTTCCTCACGCCGACCGCATTGACCCGCAAGGCGGTATCGAAATCCTTTTCGGCATCATCGACGAGATTGTACGCTGCACAGTTGATCACCACCCCGGGCCTGAAGCGGGAGAGGGCATCGGAGACCATCTTCGCATCGGTGATATCGAGCTGCGCCCTGGTGAGGGCGATGAGGCGACCGGCGGTGCTCTTTCCGAGGCGCCGGATGAACTCCGTGGCGAGCTGGCCGTTGGCCCCGGTTATGAGGATGCTCACTCCGCCTCCCGGTATTCGAAATTGTTATCGGCATTTCTCAATGACGGAAGCCTCTTGTCTTTCTCGGAAAGGACCGGACTGCTTACCGGCCACGCGATGGCGAGATCGGGATCGTTCCAGACAATTCCTCTCTCGTGGTCAGGGGAATATTCGGCGGTGCACTTGTAGAGTACTTCAGCGGTATCGCTCAGGACGGCGAATCCGTGGGCAAAAGCAGGGGGTATGTAGAGCATGTGGCTGTTCCCTTCCGCAAGCTCGACGCCGATCCACTGCCCGTAAGTAGGCGACCCCCGCCGTATGTCCGCGGCGACATCGTAGACGCTCCCTTTGAGGCACCGCACCAGTTTGCCCTGCGCAGCAGGAGACTTCTGGTAATGGAGTCCGCGGAGCGTGCCCCTCCCGGACTTTGAATGGTTGTCCTGGACAAAATAGCCGGGTATGCCTGCCCGGGCAAAGTCGGAGTGCTTGTACGCCTCCATAAAGAAGCCTCGCTCGTCAGTGAATAGCCGGGGCCTGATCAGGATTACGCCGGGGAGGGAGAGCTCTTCGAAGATAAAGGGCATAGCTATCTGGTATAGGGGCCGCTCTGCGGGAGGGGGTGCGTGGCCAGACGCATAAGGTATTGTCCATAGCCATTCTTCTTGAACGGCTCTGCAAGCCGCACGAGCTGCTCTGCGGTGATGTATCCCAGGCTGTAAGCGATCTCCTCGATACAGGCTATCTTCAATCCCTGCCTCCTCTCGATCGTTGCGATAAACTCCCCTGCCTCGAGAAGGCTCTCGTGGGTGCCGGTGTCGAGCCAGGCGTATCCCCTCCCCAGCAGCTCGACCCTGAGCGTATTCATTGCGAGATACCTCGAATTGACATCGGTTATCTCGAGCTCTCCCCTCCGGGAGGGCTTGACCTCTTTTGCTATCCTCACAACGTCGTTATCGTAGAAGTAGAGGCCCGTCACCGCATACGAAGACTTCGGGACCTTGGGCTTCTCTTCTATGGAAAGGGCCTTGCCCCGGGCATCGAATTCTATCACGCCGTACCGCTCGGGGTCATTGACATAACAGCCGAATATCGTTGCCCCGCCTTGTATCGTGACCTCCCCTACCGCCTTTTTCAATACGTCGGTCATGCCGTGGCCGTAGAAGATGTTATCGCCGAGGATCAGGCAGACACTCTCCTGTTCTATAAAGTCCTCTCCCAGAATGAAGGCTTCGGCGATCCCCCGTGGCTGAAGCTGCTCCCGGTAGGAGAGCGACAGCCCCAGCGCCGACCCGTCGCCGAAGATATCCCTGAATCTCGGCAGGTCCTGCGGCGTCGAAATGATGAGGATCTCCCGTATGCCCGCGAGCATGAGCACCGAGAGGGGGTAGTAGATCATCGGCTTGTCGTAAACCGGCAAAAGCTGCTTGCAGACCGACAAGGTAACCGGGTAGAGCCGTGTTCCGCTTCCGCCGGCCAGGATAATGCCTTTCAAATCATTCCCTCACTTAAAAAAGATGAGCGCCCCTCTGTGCTTGCAGTTGGGGGATTTCAGCATATATCAAAGCATTATACAATAATCACAAGGGAAGAATAAAAGCGTAAGAGCCTGACGTAAAAGGGAGGGTTCACGATGGACAGGCAGAGCTATTGCCAAGAACTCAGGATTTTCGAATCGCTGTTTTATCAACGGGGGCAAATTGCATGGTATAGAGCTCTCTATAAAAGCCGCCTCTCATAAGGAGCTCTTCGTGCGGTCCCTCCTGTACGATCTTTCCCCTGTTCATGACAATGATGCGCGATGCCTTCTGCACCGTGGAGAGCCGGTGAGCGATGACGATGGTCGTTCTCCCGACCATCAGGCGTTCGAGGGCCTTCTGCACCTTCTGTTCTGATTCGGTATCGAGCGCGGAAGTCGCCTCATCGAGGAGCAGGATGGCCGGGTTGCGGAGAACGGCGCGGGCAATGGTGATGCGCTGCTTCTGTCCGCCGGAGAGGAGGGTCCCCCTTTCCCCGATCCTGGTGTCGTAGCCCTGGGGCAGGCTCATGATGAACTCGTGCGCATAGGCAGCCTTGGCCGCATTTATCATTTCCTCGTCTGAGGCCTCGGGGCGGCCGAAGAGGATATTCGCGCGCACCGTATCGTCGAAGAGCACCACCTCCTGCGTTACGATCCCGATGCCCTCCCGGATGCTCGCGAGAGACCACTCCTGCATGCTGCTGCCGTCGATGAGGATGCGTCCGCTCGCGGGCTGCCAGAATCCGGCGATCAGGTCGACAAGGGTGCTTTTGCCTGCTCCGCTGTGCCCGACCAGCGCGATAATCTCGCCGGGGCGTATGTTCAGATCGATACCGGCAAGCGCATAGTCTGCGGCAGAGGGATATTTGAACGAAAGATTGTCGAGGAGGATTTCACCCTTGACGGTCTTCTCCGTACCGCCTTTCCGCTCTTCCTCGGCCAGGAGCACATCGCCGATCCTCCCCATGATATTGCGCGCCTGCTGGAAGCTGTTGTTCACCCTGCTCAGCCTCTTGAGGGGAGTGTAGATCATCAGCACGGCGGCAACGAACGAAAAGAAGTCGCCCGGGGTGATCTCGTTCGAGACGATCAGGTGTCCCCCGTAGAAAAGGATGATCGCGACGCCGAGCCCGCCGAAGACCTCGGCTGCCAGCGATGAGGCTTCGTCGATCCGCGTCTCGCGCATTACATTGCGATAATGCTCTGCCGTCGCCGACTCGAAGCGGGACCTCATCGTTCTCTCCATGGTAAAGGCCTTGATGATCTTCATCCCCTGGAGGCTTTCGTGTATTATCGTGGTCACCTGCGAAATGAGCTTCCTCGTATTCAGGCTCGTCCTCTTCATGCGCATTCCCATCCTGCCTATGCTGAAGACGATGAGGGGGATGACAACGAAGGAGAGGAGCGCGAGATCCCACCTGCGGTAAACGGCGACCCCCGCGAGTATGATCACGGTCCCTCCTGCCACAAAGAAGTCCTTGATCGTGTGGGCGACGGTAAGGTGGAGCAGCTCGACATCGTTGAGGACCTTCGAGACGAGAGAGCCGCTGGTGGTCTGCTGGAAGAACGACATCGGCAGAGAAAGCAGCTTGTCATAGGCGCTCCTCCTGATATCGCGCACTATCTTCGCTCCTATAGAGCTCATCAGGTAATTGGTGCAGAAGGTGAAGACCCCACGGAGGAGAAAGAGAAGCATCACTCCCGCGGGCAGGAGAAGGAGTATCCCCGGCGTCTTGCTGACGAGCAGGGAGTCGAGCGCCGGCTTGACCATCCACGCAATGGCGCCATTGATGGCGGACAGGACGCCGCTGCAGAGGACCGCTGCAACCAGCCGGCCGAGATGGGGGTGCGCAAGGCGCCAGATGAGAGCGATATCTCCTCTCCATCTCCCCGGATTGTACTGCGCAAACAGCTCCTTGATATCCTCTCTCATCGCCTCGAATCCCCTCGGGGGACGTGGTTTTCCGCACGTAGTTTAAATTATAATTTACCATAATGCAATCGCGTGGTGCTCTATCGATAAAGGTTTCTGTTGTAATCAGCACCTATAACCGTCCGGACTACTTGACAAGGGTCATTGAAGGGTATCTGAGCCAGACCCGCCTGCCTGATGAGATCATTATCGCCGATGACGGCTCCCGGGATGATACTGCTGCCATGGTTGCTGCACTGAGGGCGGCTGCCAATGTCCCTATCGTGCATGTATGGCATGAGGACAGGGGATTCAGGGCGGCGCGGATCAGGAACAAGGCAGTGGCCCGCAGTTCGGGACAGTATATCATCTTGTGCGACGATGATTGCATTCCTGCTGCCGCACTGGTAGAGGATCATCTCCGTTATTCCCGGCAGGGCTGCTTCATCCAGGGGCATAGAGTGCTGCTCGGCGCCGGCATCTCCGATTCGTTTTCGCTCGAGGACCGCTCGCTGCTAAGACTCCTCGATCTCGCGCGCAAGGGGCAGGCGAACAATATCAAGAATGCGCTGCGTCTTCCCCTGCCGCTGGTCCGCATCTCGCAAAGCCTGAGAGGGATACGGAGCTGCAATATGAGCTTCTATAGAAACGACTTCATTGCGGTAAACGGGTTCAATGAGGACTTCGAGGGGTGGGGGAAAGAGGATTCCGAGCTGGCGGTCCGCCTCTACAAGTATGGGCTGAAAAGAAAGGATCTGAAGTTTCGCGCTTGTTGTTACCATCTTTTCCATCCATACTATGACCGGGATAACCTTGAACGTAATATCGGACTATTGGAAAAGGCACAGGCTGCGAGCGGCTACTTTTGCAGCAACGGCGTCGATAAATATCTATGATGCGCTCAAGACCTCCCGAGCCTTCTTGATAACCGTTTCGGGTGTTATTTCTTCGATGCAGGCCCTGAACGATGGACCACAGCATTCCTCCTGCCTGCACGGTCTGCACGGCAGCGTACTGACATCGAACAGGGCTCTCTTCTCGGTCCAGGGACCGCAATTTCTCGAGAAGGTCGGCCCGTACATTCCGATGACGAACACCCCGACTCCCGCGGCTATGTGAATCGGCGCCGTATCGTTCCCGATAAAGAGATCGCTGAAGGTGCATAAGGCGGCAAACTCGAGGAGGTTGAGATCTGTGGTGACGAGGTCGGGGCTCCGGTGCAGTTCCTCAATAATCTCCTTGATGATTCCCTGCTCACCGGGGCCGCCCACGAGGAATATACGGTAGCGGTCGGCGAGGGCGTTGATGACTGCAGCAAAATTCCCGCTGCCCCACTGCCTGAACCTGGTCCGCGAGCCGGGATGGATCAGCACCGCTTTCCGCTCCTGCTTCTGTACAACGGGGAACCGCTCTTTTACCGTGTTCACAACCGCATCGGGCACGGTGATCGTCAACCGCGTATCGTAGAGGTGAAGCCCCGAGTCGGTAAGCAGCTGGAGATGCTGTTCGATCATGTGGGGATTCCTTTCATGATCCCACTGAAACTTATGAGTTAGCAAGTGAGCTCGCCACCAGCTGTCCGACTCCAAACCGATTCTTACTGAAGCTCCAGTCGCCAACGCGATGAGTGTAGGTCTATCCGAATTCGAGAGGATAATAACCGAGTCGAAGCTCCTTTTTCTAATATCCCGAAGAAACCCAGCAAACTTTAGATAACCGGCCTTGCTCTTCATCTCTTTCCGCCTGAGCCCGATAACTTCATGCAGTTCCGGCAAGAGTTTTAGGAATGCTTCCGTCCCCTCATTTACAAGCGCAGATATTTTTGCATCAGGAATATTGTATCGTAGGTTTTTGATAAGTGGATACATCCAGATGGTGTCGCCGATGTATTTGAGATTTATAACAAGTATATTTCTACTGTGTCTTAACGCTTTCATAAGGTGTAGCGTGCCCGTTAAATGATGGATCCTATTTTTCGATTCCGCTGCCTTGTTTTCTTTAAGCGGTTTAATTCCTCTTCGCCTGGTCAACTTAAAGATGGTGTCTTATCAACTCCCTTAGCATTGAAGATATCCCGTATGCAAGACTAGCGCTTCTTGGCAAGGAAAAGATTCTGATAGGTCAGAAATCTTCCAAATATCCCTATAGTGAGAAAATTCAGTCTTCGGTGAGTCTTTCGAGCAAACCTCGGCCTATGTCCAATAACCTCAAATCCAGCCTCGTTAAGGAGGCCGTAGGCAGTCTGTCTCGTGAAGAAACGTAGATGTGTCCTATCTAGGATGCCAGAGTCCTCATAGTCCCATCGATCGCGGAAAAGTAGTCCCGATAGAATCGAGATGTGGGCAATATTGGGAAGACTAACGATCAAATATCCTCCTGGCTTAATAAGAGTACTAAGTTCTTTTGTTACGCGCCACGGGTTTGCGAGATGCTCTATAACATCTAGACATAACAGGAGGTCGTAAGAGCAGTTCATAAAAGGGATGCCTTTTTCAATGTCAGTTTCAAGAACGGCAAGCCCTTTTTGTCGGGCTCTGGCGGCTGCCCGTGCCTCGACTTCAATTCCGACACATACCTCAAAGCCGAGATCTTCCTTCAGCCAAAGAAGTGTCCCTCCAGCACCACAGCCGATCTCCAGAACCGACTTGGCGCCTTGAGGCACTAGCGGTGCTATTTCCTTTCTGGCATTCTCATAATAAGCAGAAAATTCTGGCATAGTATTGCAGATATCCTCGAGCTTATTTTAGTTTAAAGTGATGCATATACTATCAAAAATATTGGTTCGGACATGAACAAGTTTGCTCATTGTAGCTATCGGTGTTGCTATTGATTAGGTCTTGAAACGTAGCACTTGCCCTATCCCTCTTATAGCCTTCTTGTATTTGTAGGCAATATTCTTGATTCCCTTCAGTCGTTTTGGATGCCAATTAGACTGATATACTATGCCGGAATAAATAGTGCTCAACATCTCATGGGTTACTCCTCTGTCCTTATCATGTTCGTATTCCTCAAGGTAAAGATATGCTTTAAAGAACGGTTCACGTGGCACGATTGGTATCGAATGGTATTTCAGCAACGCCTCACCATACCAGAAAGCTTCGCTTGGATGAAGTCGGATGGCCTCCGCAATTGTCATATTTCTCGGCTTGAGAAACTGTTCAGACAAATCCTCCCAAACAGAGCGATGCCATGTGACAGGAAATGGTCCAAAATTATAAAGCGGCCCCTTTCGAACAAACATTCCGCGAAACTCCTCCTGCGTACTTATCAGGGTCTTAACAGCATGAGA
Organism: Nitrospirota bacterium; assembly: GCA_040752355.1. Classification (NCBI taxonomy): domain Bacteria; kingdom Pseudomonadati; phylum Nitrospirota; species Nitrospirota bacterium. The sequence continues at coordinate 34,102 of JBFMHE010000017.1, forward strand.
TACCCCATTGCTCATGCAGAACTCATGAAATGCCTTCCCTTCATGCATTACAGTATACGGGATGTCCCCGGCGTAGAGAAAGTCAGTCCAGTCAAAGTCGCGGATAAAGATAGAATCGGAATCAATACAAAGGCAAGAGGATAAAGCATTTGCCCTCCAGAATTCGGCCTTCACGATCTGTTGGGAAAGTTGGCCGGGCAACGCATGATAGCTATTGATGCTAAGTTCTGGGTCTGCACTGATAATATCCTCATCGGTCAACCACTGTACATCCTCTGTTCCAATGCGATTTTTGAAAAGTGCAAGATCAGTCAATGGTACAGAGATTGAGAGGGGAAGAGAAGAACGATTGAATGTGCGTATGCTCTCTACCAGTGATACTGCGCGCTCAAGATCATTCCGATAGCTCTTGCAGAACAGGGTGATTCCGCTCACTGATTATTCTCCATGCCGAACTGCCTTGCTAGTGCATGTACCCTGCGCATATATCCCCACCGTTTAAACCAGCCTTTGGGCTGGTCATTAATTGCGCGCTGAATCCGGTTGGCTACCCGGTATTCCGGTACCTCCTCACCATGAAACCGTTTTTTAGCATACTGTGCAAGCACCGAGATGTTGCCTTCACGGGCATGAGGGAAAAGAACATTTGCGCCATGCTTTTCTCGTATTAACTGTTTGTTCCGTTTGAGAAGTGTCCGCACATCATCCGGCATTTTACTGAAACTAGCGCTGCCGCGATGATAGATGAAAGCATCTTCGGCTATAACTATCCGTAATCCAGCTCTCTTTGCCCGTAAAGAGTAGTCAAAATCCTCGTAATAGCCGCGCCCAAATCTCTCATCAAGAGGTCCTATTTTATCGAGCGCTTGCCGAGTAATAGCAACGCAAAAGAAATCAAGGCGATATGCGGTTAGGCTTTCGGCACTTCCGGAATTTGCATACCGCAAACCCTGTTGAATTTTGCCCGCTACATCCGATGCAGTCGTACAGATGCCTTGCTCGTTACCTGCTGCATTAGTAACCGGCCCCACCATGGCGGGGGACAGGCTCTGATCGCAGTGAGCGGTAAGGCGGGCAATCATTCCTTCTGGACAGATGGTGTCGCTATTCAAGAGGATAACCACATCGCCAGTTGATGCGGCAATGCCTATGTTATTGCCCGCCGCAACACCTACATTTTTCTCGTTCAATATGAACCGAACAGAGGGATAGATTCTTTTTGCTGATTCAAGACATGTCCTTGTCTTAGCATCGGATGCATTATCAACGATAAGTATCTCCCATTGCGAGAAGTCTGGATCCTCAGCAAGGCTTTGGAGACAAGGTTTTGTCGTTTCTTCAAACTGGTTATAGCTTAGGATAACAATGCTGATTTGCATCCAATAACCTCGTATAATTATATTGTATGTAGGCCCAACCGGATGTCATGGTGTGCAAAATTAATTGTTCCGCGCATATAGCTTGAAATCCCCTTATCTACAGTACCACTCTTTATCTCTTTGTGCACGATCTTTTGTTTGACTCGCATGTCACAATTACTTGATATGCCCACGCGCATAACGCCTGCACAGCTGCCTCAACCGTATAAGGAGAAACGCTGTTTAAATCAGCAAGTTCGTTATTCGTCCATCGCTCGTAGAGATTGTCCAGTGTAGCTGCAATGGCATTTGCATCATCGGCTTGCACAACCCAATGTCCCCTACTGCGAAGCATGCTTTCCATTTGAGGATTACACCAGGCAAGAGCTAAAATAGGGCGCTGAGTCCAGAAGTACTCGTACAGTTTCGAAGGAATATACTCCTCGCAAAAGGGTTCATTCCCATGCAGAAGAAGCAGACAGTCAGCAGAGTTCATAAGCTTTAAGGCACGGTCACGCCCACTCTCACCAGTTTTAGCGTCAAACTCCAGCCTTCCAAAACATGCAACCATCTCCGGATAAGGAAACTCATGTAAGGCGTGGGAAGAGACAGGATCCAACTTGCTGCCATAAACATGCAGTCGGACCATATCTCTTCGCTCAGGATATTTATCAATCATCCGCCGTAGTCCGGACAGAAAGAATTCAAGGTTGCGCGTTTCAGACAACGATCCAAAATGGGCGATTACGATTCTGCTGCTCCGACGGTATGGCAGTCGAACGATAGATGGTTTGTCCGCGCCTGGAATAAGGCAATATCCACGATTGCCTAACTCTGGGTGCCGCGCTTTTGCGCGTGCAAGAGCCTCTTCCGTGAACCACCAGACGACGTCAGCGTGGCGGCAGACTATCTTTTCTACCCAGGCAGTAAATCGCTCTCGCATGGTAGTTGGCAGCTTGCTGCCCAGCACGAGCGGGTCGTGAATCTCGGCAATCCACGGCAAGCCGAAACGACGTGCAAGCAAATAGCCTGCGACGTGAGCCGAATTTGCCCCGCCGGTCGAATAGATAAGGGCTGGCTTGTGCTTGCTAACCGCTCGGCTTCCGGCAAGATAGGCGCTTAAGAACCAGGACCATTGGACCTCTAACCTGATAAGGAGCGCTTCAACCATATAGACTGGAAAAGTTAGAAGTGAAAATAGACCCATGAGCAAACGGTAAGTAGCCCTATTGCGTATGTACTGGCGCAGCAGGTGGCGAAGGTCGAAGCGCAGACCCGCGGGGCCGAGAGGGGGGATTCGGTAGTGCGCAACCTTTTCGTCCTTTCTGCTCGATATGCTGCTCAGTACAACCGGTTCGATGCCTTTTGCAAGAAGATGCGGAATTTTATCAGTAATCGTCTGGCTTGCTGCCCGGCCATCCATATTGAATGCGTGGGAGAGAACGAGCCATTTTTGTTTATTTCTCGCTCTCTCACTCCCCGGAGGAGTGGCATCGGCGTCTTTCACGCCGAAAGCGATCAGGGTCTTTCTAAATGAGGGGATAGCATCCCTCAGCGACGATCCGATCGAAGCGACCTTTTTCAGTCCCTCTCTATGCCTGCGTGATTTCATGTAGTAAACGTCAATACTTCTGAAACTGCTTGCGTTTAAGAGCAACTCAAGCTCGTCTTTTGTAAATTCCCGATTATGTCTCAGAGGATAGAAAGAATATCCTTTGTACAAAACCGGATTGGAATACAAATAATGTTCTTTGTAATCCCATGTAATGTGTTTCCCCCGCAACATCCTGCTTCTGTTTCGGAAGCAAACAGCATTAGGCACATCGATTTCTACTAAGCCTCCCAAGGTGAGGACACGATGTATCTCTCTCATGACTTCCAGGTGAGAGTGGGTGAAATGCTCCAGAACCTGACAACAGACTACCGCATTAAAGGCGCTATCAGGAAAGGGGAGATGATCAATCTCGACATTGCATATCTGGAACTGAATTCCCTTCGCCTTATACATATCGAGTACCGCATCAGCCGGAGAGTTAATATCTACGGTGTAGCATTCATGCCCGAGGCTAGAAAGGAGTGACACTAAAATGCCATTCCCTGCGCCGATATCAAGGACTTTCCTAGAATATTTCAATCGAGCGGCAATTTCACAGAAACGATCAATGCTGCCGTTGAATATCTCATTATTGATAGGGCTGGAGGTATCATAAAGTTGCCCCTTTCCTTTGAGCGTGAGGGCCTGCCGATATATCTGCCTCTTCGTTAGATGGTGAAGTGGGAGGATATTTTTAAAAAGCATTGATTCTTTCACTATCTTTCACCAAAATCCTTCGCCTGATCTATGTAATGAAAGGTAAAATCCTCGGGACGCGTCCCGAAGATGAAGAGAAAACGGGGCTGTCGAGAGCTACTTTCCATCTTTTCTCTGGAGCTCAAGGAGCTTCGCGTATTTGAAAAACGAGCCGAGGGCCTTGGTAAGAGAAATAACGAAACCGTCTCTTCCATCGAGAAACCCTCTCTTCAGGAAATACGCCTTGGCGAAGGCTGCGCTTCCATGCAGCAGGGCAGTGGAAAACCCTGCCTTTTTCCCTTTCTTAAAAAGCTCTTGAGCAAGCATGGTGGAATACGTGTCTGCACGCCTTATCATATCTGCATAATCGGAAAACGAGTAGTGCTCTATACAGACGTTCAGATCTTCCAGCACTCCGGTCGTCCCCCACTGTCCGTGAGTAATGGAATGGAACTTCCCCTTGCCTTTTTTGAAAAGTCTTACAATCCTGTCAGGCCACCAGCCGCAACTCTTTATCCATTTCCCATGGAAAACGCTTTTCCTTGGAAAACTATAGGCGTCGGCAAGGGCGCATTGGCCGGTGAGCATGCGGGAAATATGCTCCCTTGTTTCAGCGGGGATCCTCTCATCAGCATCAAGCACAAGTACCCATTCATGGCTGCACTTCTCTACTGCGCTATTTTTTTGGGGCCCATCCCCTTTCCATTCCTCGACAAAAAACCGGCAGCCGAACTCCCGGGCGATATCGGGGGTCTTATCGGTGCTGCCCGAATCGACGATGACGATTTCATCGGCAAAGGAGACGCTCTTCAGGCAGTCGGGAAGCCGCTTTTCCTCGTTCTTGGTGATAATGGCGACGGAAAGGGGGAGCGTGCCGGTCATCGCAGCTCGGTCCTTATCCCTGCTAAAAGGGCAAAGAGTTTTGCCGGCCCGGTCGAGAGGAAGAAGGTGTCGGTCAGGCTTCCTATCAGGAGGACGAGACCGAAGGAGAATACAAAAAAGCCGGCATGACCCGATCGATGGCGCCAGCCTTTGGAAAGAAATACGTAGAGCAGCCAGAACAAAGAGGCTATCCCGATAATCCCGAAGCTGGCGGCCATATGGAGAAAGCTGTTGTGGGGGTGGGCAAACCTGCGCTGTTCGGGAGGCCAGTCGGAGAATTCATACTTCGCTATTTCCCCGGGATACCCCCCGGTGCCGACGCCTATGAGCGGCTGTTCGGAGAATATCTTTACTGCACCCTTCCACATATGCAACCGTTCTCCGGTCGAGGACCCCGAATTGGTCTGGTGATACTCATTTACGCCGCTGATGACCAGGGCGATCCGGCTTCTGACTGTCGGTGACAAGAACAGTAGACTTATCATGATAAGAGAGAGCGCGCTGGTAACGAGCAGATGTTTTCTCCTGCCCATCATGGTCGAGATCATGAAAGGAGAGAGGAGGACAAAGGCAAGGTATCCTGAGCGCCCGACGCCGAGAGCGAGCGTTACGAAAAAGAGCGCCATACTAAAAAGGATCGCTGCTTTGGACAGCGCCCTCCTCGCGTGGGAGAAGTGAAACGACAGGAGCAGCATGCCCAGCACCAGCCAGAGCGAGGCGGTTATGGACTTGCTGCTGAAGATCGTCGGAATCCATCGCGAGGGCGCTGTAAGACCGGCGTACTGCAGCAAGGAGGCGGTTGAGAGCAACCCCAGTCCCGCCAAAAAGGAGATGATAAGAAGGTTTGCATTGTTTTTAGACATCCAGAGGGACGCAACCGCAAAAGCAAGAAGCCAGTTATGGCTCTTTGTCGCAAACTCGAGCCCTGCCGCAGGATCGTTGGTCCAGAGGAGGCCTATCCATGGCAACGCTGCGAAGCATAACACCGGTTTTGTCCATGGCTGGTTGAGCCACTCCTTTCGGTCTTTCATGAACTTTCCCGAAAGGACCCAGACGCCCAGGACCAAGCCCCCTGCTATCTCTGCCGGGGACGTAGCGAGGGGGATGAAGAAGAAGAGGCAGCAGAGGCTCCCGAGCAGAAGACTGTCGGCTAAACCGGCTGCCTGGTGCGATCCGATTCCTTCCTTATAAGGCAAAACGGTCTCGTGCATAATAAATGTCCCTACTATTATAGAGATTGTAGTACTCTATTTCCATACGCGGCGCCCGTGAGTACAGAGGCGCTCATTCAGTACTGCTGCCTGTCAGCCGGGAGAGGGAATCCCGTCCGGCAAGAACATGGTTTTTTTTTAAAGCTTTTTATTATATCATTATCTGTAGTGCGGGGGACCTCGAGAACGTCGGCGCCTTCTCCTTTAATCAGCAGAGAACAGAGCTCATAAACGGAGGATACATGATAGGGGATTATATTGCAGGGAACAAAAGAATAGGGGTCGTCGGCATGGGATATGTCGGGCTGCCACTCTGTGTCGGGTTCGGCAAGAAATTTCCGGAGGTCATAGGCTTTGATATCAACGAGTCGAGGATCAGGGAGCTGACCGCGGGATTCGACAGGACCCTCGAGGTCGCCACCGACGATATAAAGAAGGCATCGGTCTCCTTCACTGCCGATCCCGCCCGGCTGAAAGAGGCCCAGGTCGTCGTCGTTGCGGTCCCAACGCCGATCAACTCGCATAAATTCCCTGATCTGAAGCCCCTGCAGTCCGCCTCCGAGACGGTGGGACGGAATTTGAGCAGAGGCGCTGTGGTCGTCTACGAGTCGACGGTCTATCCCGGCGTCACGGAAGATATCTGCGGGCCGATCCTCGAGCGCCATTCGGGGATGCGGGCGGGCGCGGACTTTAAACTCGGCTATTCTCCCGAACGGATAAATCCCGGCGATAAGGTGCACGGGCTCGAGGGGATCGTGAAGGTGGTCGCCGGCCAGGACAACGAGACGACCGACCTCCTCGCCGCGCTCTACGGGAGCGTGGTGACGGCGGGCATCCACAAGGCTGCCGATATCAGGACTGCGGAGGCGGCGAAGGTCATCGAGAACATCCAGCGGGACCTGAATATCGCCCTGATCAACGAGCTTTCGATCATCTTCCACCGGCTCGGCATCGATACCATGAAGGTGCTCGAGGCGGCAAAGACGAAGTGGAACTTTCTCCCCTTCCAGCCCGGCCTGGTGGGAGGCCACTGCATCGGCGTGGACCCCTACTACCTCACCTTCAAGGCCCAGGAGGTCGGCTACCACCCGGAGGTGATCCTCGCCGGTCGGCGGATCAACGATTACATGGGCAAGTATATCGCCGAACAGACGATCAAGGAGCTGATAAAGGCCGGCACGCCGGTCAAAGGGAGCAAGGTGCTCATCATGGGCTTCACCTTCAAAGAGAATGTGAAGGATGTGCGCAATACGCGGGTAATCGATATCTACCACGAGCTCAGGGACTTCGGCGTCAATCCCTACATCTTCGATCCTGAAGCGGATGCGGAGGAAGTGAAGGAAGAGTACGGGCTCGAGCTGATCGCCGACCCGAAGGACTTCTGCCTCTACGAGGGCGTTATCCTTGCCGTAAGGCACGACCGCTTCCAGGCATTCTCCCCGCAGGCGCTGAAATCGCTCTGCAACCACGCGCCGGTGCTCATCGATGTGAAGGGCATGTTCGATGCCGATACGGTTGCCGGAGCCGGCTTCGAGCGCTACTGGAAGCTATAGAGGCAAACCCTAAACTCTAAATCCTAAATTCTACCCGTGAAACCCTGACCCCTCGATACCGGGTGAGTCCAGATAAGGGTGCTTTTGTTTAGAAGTTAGAGATTCGGGTCTAGAGTTTGCTGTTCGTTACCCTCCGATCCTGGACATCGGCTTCAGGCGGACGATGCTCTTCTCGTGCTCAAGGGAATGTCCTTGCGGCTTTACTTCAACGGCGAGGCGGAGGAGCCGCTCGATCTCGCTGTCCGAAGCATCGTCCCTCATCGCCGACTTGAGGTCGATCTCGGTCTCCGAAAAGAGGCAGGGCCTCAACTTTCCGTCCGACGTGAGCCTCAGCCGGTTGCAGGAGCCGCAGAAGTGGTGGGTAAGGGGGCTTATGAACCCGATGACGCCGGGCGCGTCGGTGAACCTGAAGTAACGGGCCGGGCCTGCCTTCCGCGCCCTCACCGGGGCGAGCGGCGCAATGGTCTCGACCCGCTGCTTTATTTCATCGGTGGAGATATATTTTTCCTTGCTCCAGAGGTCCCGCGCACCGATGGGCATGAACTCGATAAAGCGCACATGATAGGGGGTCCGCATGGTCAGCCGGGCGAACTCCTCGATTTCGTCGTCATTGAGCCCGCGCAGCGGGACCATGTTGATCTTTATCGGGAGGAGGCCGGCGTGCTCGGCCTCCTGTATCCCTTCGAGCACATTCGTAATGCTGCCTCCCCGGGTGATTTCCTTGTACCGTTCGGAATCGAGCGAGTCGAGACTGATATTGACCCTCTTCAACCCCGCTTCGGCCAGGGGGCGGGCGAGCTTCTTCAGGAGCAGGCCGTTGGTGGTGAGGCTTATGTCCTCGATGCCGTTGATGCTGCTGAGCGAGGCGATGAGATAGACCAGGTTCTTTCTGACCAGCGGTTCGCCGCCGGTGATCCGGATCTTCCGCACGCCGAGCCGCGCCGCGATGCGGACGACCCGCAGAATCTCCTCATAGCTGAGAATGCTCTTGTGCTGGACCGGCTTGACGCCCTCCGAGGGCATGCAGTAGACACACCTGAGGTTGCAGCGATCGATGATCGAGATCCTCATGTAGTCGATGACCCGCTCGAATTTGTCCTGCATGCGTCCCCTGAACGGTCCGGCCTTACTTCTTTTTCTTGGTGTTCCTGGCCGGAGCGGCGTTCTTGTGCTGGCTGCCGAGGACCTCGGCGATCTTCTTCTCCGCGAGCTCCGCTTCTGCAGACTGCGGGTATTTCTCTATCAGCCGCTCGAGGATAACCTTGCCCGTCTTCCGGTCTCCCAGCTCGATGAACGAGTAGGCCTGCTTGAGCATGGCGCCTCTCGACTTGTCGTGGTCCGGGTACTTCTTCAGGAAATTTTCGTGCGAAAGGATGGCGTCCTCGTATTTCCTCTCCCCGTAATAAGACTCGCCGATCCAGAACTGGGCGTTCGGCGCCAGTGTATGCTGGGGAAAATCCTTCACGAAGCGCTCGAACTTCTCGCGCGCTTCGCCAAACCGCTTCTCTTTGAGATCGATCTGCGCATCGTCGTAGAAGCGCTGGGACGAGGCGCTGTCGCCCGCCTCCGGCGTCCCCTTCATCGCCGGAGCTCCTTCCTGCTGTGCGCCGTCGGGGAGAGGCTGAGGCTGAGCCTGAGCCCGCGCAGCCTGCTGCACCGCGGCGAATTCGGCGCTCAGCGCCGCGAACTTCGACCTGATATCCTTCAGCTCGTTTTCGAGGCTCGCGACCCGCGCTGCCTGGAGCTCGCGCTCCGAGAGCGAATCCTTGAGCGCCTTGTCGATGAAGTAGCGGTTCTCGTCAAAGCGGCCTTTCAGCAGCTGGACCTCCTTCGAGAGGTCGGAGGATTGGCTGAGCAGCGACGACTGGCTCTCGCGCAGCGCACCGAGATTCTGCTCCTTCACGGCAGCGAGCTCCCGCTCCAGCTCTGCTATGGACGCTTTCAACTGGGCCACTTCTTTTCTCTGGCCCAGCGTATCCATCTGGACTGCTGCCATATCATTGCGCAGCTCGTCGCCGGTGGTGACACAGCCCGCGCCCCCCGCCAGGACGAGGAGGACGAGGAACAGATGACCGAAATAGTTCAGATGCCTCCCTCGACACGGCATGACTACTTCCCTTCCACCAGCACGAAATGCGCCCTTCTGTTCTTTGCCCAGCACGCTTCGGTGCTCTCGGTGCAGAGGGGCCGCTCCTCGCCGTAGCTTACCGTATCGATCCTGCTGGAGGGGATGCCGAGGGCGATGAGGAACTCCCTGACGGAATGCGCACGCTTATCTCCCAGGGCGAGGTTGTATTCATCGGTGCCCCGCTCATCGCAGTGCCCCTCGATAACGACCTTTGCATTCCTGTTATTCGAGAGGAACTTCGCAAGGTCCTTGAGCACCGGCTTCGCATCATCCCTGACGGCATACTGGTCGTAATCGAAATAGATGTCCTCCATCGTTACCGGGAGCTCCTTCGGCGGGGCCTGGAGGTCGGCCTGTTCGGTCTTCGGCGGCTGCTGTTCCGTTATGCGTTCCCTTCCCGCCTCTCCTGCTTCCGGGACAGCGGCTTTTTGTTTATCTTCAGTGATGACCCCGGGTTGAACAGGCTGCTCAGGAGCCTGAGCAACTCTCTTCTGCGCACACCCGAGGGCAGTCACGAGCCCGAGGACGACCAGGAATATGGCCATAAAACGTTTCATCACTTCCTCCTCCAGGGTTTGTTGATTACCACTAATTTAACAAATATCCTATGTCTGTGCAACTTTCTCCGCAGAGGGACAGGTGTCACGAAAAAATATACAGGTTGCACGGCGGCGGAATAGATGATATTTTTACAAATGGTTCTCACGGCTTATGCAGCGGCGTGTGCAGCGCAGCAGTGTATAAGTTTCTTATACACTTTTTCGTGCCGAAAGAGTTAAACTAGTAGAAATGCGCGCCTTTCCGCTCCTGGTATCATTCTTGCAAAACATTGTCGCATGAACAGTTACTGTCATAACACCACCTAATGAAGGGGGACACCATGGATAAGCAGCGGATACTGGTTGTAGATGACGACCCTGTTGTCGGCCTCAGCTGCAAGAGGATACTGGGCGGAGAAGGGTTTACCGTGTTTACGGTAGAGGACGGGGCAGGCGCCGTGGACAAACTGTCGAAGGAGGAGTTCGATCTCGTCATCACCGATATCAGGCTCCCCGATGTCTACGGGCTCAAGGTCATCCAGGAGACGAAGACGATACAGCCCAAGGCGGATGTGGTCGTCGTCACCGGCTACCCGACGCTCGAGGACGCAAAGGAGTCGATCCGGCTCGGCGCTCTCGAGTACCTCGAGAAGCCCTTTACTCCCGACTTCATGCTGAATGTGGCGAACCGGGTATTCGACAAACGGGGCTGGATCCTGAAGAAGGCCTATATCGACCGCTTCAAGGAATATATCGTGCCGGCCTCGGATCTCGATAATCTCACCATCTTCTATAAGGACGGCTCCTGGGCGCGGCCGCTCAAGAACGGCTCGTGGGAAGTGGGGGTCGATGTGCGGCACTTCCTCATCAGCGGCCAGATGCTCTATGTCGATCTGCTGAACAGCGTGAAGGCGGTGACTACCGGCGAGCCCTTTGCGAAGCTGCTCTCCGGGGACGGGCGTATCTACGAAATAAAGGCTCCCATGACGGGAGTAGTGCAGGAGATCAACAGCCATGCGAACGAGGCGATCTGCTCCCTTGCCAAGGATTACCTGTGCGAGGGGTGGTTCCTCTGGCTCGCCCGCATAAATCCGGTTAAAGCATAAGTGAATAAAGGATAAAGGAGGATAAGGGATGAAGGGAACTATCCTTGTCGTCGACGACGAACTGATTGTGCGCAGGAGCTGCGAGCGGATCCTCGGTCCCGAGGGATACGAGGTCGCTACCGCGGCCTCTGCGAAAGAGGGCCTGGACATGCTCGGCAGGAATTCGTACGACCTGATCATTACGGACCTCAAGATGCCCGAGATGGACGGCCTCGAATTCATGAAACAGGTGAGGACGAAGGACCCTGATATCAACATCGTCGTGGTAACGGGCTACCCCTCGCAGGACAGCATAAAGGAGTCGTTGAGCCACCGTATCGTCGATTACCTTCCGAAGCCCTTTTCGCCGGCGCTGCTCCTCGAAGTGGCCAATAAGGCCGTCGAGCTGAAGAAGAAGGGCGCAGGCCCCGAGAAAGAGGGCGAGGAGTACACGGAAGAGGCGGCGGCGAAGCTCGACGCGATCATAAAGCAGTACAAAGGCAAGCCGGGCGCCCTCATCCCCGTACTGCAGGAAGCGCAGGAGCTGATCGGGTATCTCCCTCCCATCGTGCAGCGGCATATCGCCCGCGGACTGAAGCTGCCGGTGAGCGAAGTGCACGGCGTCGTCTCGTTCTATTCCTTCTTCACCATGAAGCCGAAGGGCAAGCACAATGTGCGCGTCTGCCTCGGCACCGCCTGCTACGTCAAGGGCGCCGAAGAGATCGTGAAGAAGCTGAGCGACGGACTCGAGGTCGAGGTGGGCGGCATCACCACGGACAAGAAGTTCTCGCTCGAGACGGTCCGCTGCCTCGGCGCCTGCGGGCTCGCGCCGGTCGTGGTGGTTGACAAGGATACGTTCGGGTCGGTGAACCCGGTCAAGGTTATGGATCTGCTGAAGGAATACTAGAGAAAACAAACTCTGAATTCTAAATACGAAACTCTAACCTCTCAACCGGATTGGGAGTTCAGCTATTAGAATTCAGGATTTATAAGAAAGAGGAGGTCAGTATGCCCAGGCTTACCGTGGACGATTTGAAGAAGATCAAGGAAGACTACAAGGCCATGCTCACCCTGAGAGAGGGCGGCAGCAGGGCGAAGGTGACGATACATATGGGCACCTGCGGTATTGCGGCAGGCGCGCGAAAGGTCATGGAAGCGCTCCTCGACGAGCTGGCGAAGAACGGCGTCAAGGACGTCGCGGTCACCACGTCGGGATGCGCGGGCTTCTGCAGCAAGGAGCCGATGGCCACGGTCGAGATGCTGAACCAGCCGCCGGTCAAGTATATCGCGCTCACTGAAGAGAAGATGAGGAAGATTTTCGACGAGCATGTCATGAAGGGCCAGCCGGTTCAGGAATACGCCCTTGCAATGGGCTGCGAGACTTCGTACTAAGGGGGAAAGAGAATGAGCAACTACCGTACTAATGTAATGCTGTGTGGAGGGACCGGCTGTATCGCCGGCGGCAGCTTGAAGCTGAAGACCGCATTCGATGCGGAAATAAATAAACGAGGGCTCCAGAACGAGATCAACATCGTGCTGACCGGCTGCAACGGCTTCTGCGCCGAGGGCCCGGTCATGACCGTCTACCCCGACGATATCTTCTACGAGAAGGTGACGGCCGCCGATGTGCCGACGATCGTTGAAGAGCACTTCATCAAGGGGCGGCCGGTACAGCGCCTCCTGTACAAGGAACCGCTCAAGAAGCAGACCATCCCGCTGACGAAAGATATCCCCTTCTTCAATCTCCAGGTCTTGAGGGCGCTCCGGAACAAGGGGCTCATCGACCCCGAGAAGATCGAAGAGTATATCGCCCGCGACGGTTACCAGGCCGCTGCAAAGGCGCTGACCGAAATGACTCCCCAGCAGGTCATCGAGGAGATGAAGCGCTCGGGGCTCCGGGGCCGCGGCGGCGCCGGGTTCCCGACGGGAATGAAGTGGGAGTTCTGCTCGAAGGTGAAGGGCGATCAGAAGTTCATTCTCTGCAACGGCGACGAGGGCGACCCCGGCGCGTTCATGGACAGAAGCATCATGGAGGCCGACCCCCATGTGGTCCTCGAGGGAATGATCATCGGCGCAAAGGCGATCGGTGCGAACAAGGGCTATATCTACGTCCGGGCGGAGTATCCCCTGGCCGTCAGCCGTCTGCAGCTCGCCATAAACCAGGCCAGGGAGCACGGGCTGCTCGGCGACGATATCCTCGGCACCGGCTTCAATCTCGACATCGAGATCTACCAGGGCGCCGGCGCCTTTGTCTGCGGCGAGGAGACCGCGCTCATGCGGTCTCTCGAAGGCAAGCGGGGCATGCCGCGTCCGCGTCCGCCCTTCCCCGCCGTCAAGGGGCTCTGGGACAAGCCTACGGTCCTCAACAACGTCGAGACCTATGCGAATATCCCGCAGATCATCCTGAACGGCGGCGACTGGTACCGCAGCCTCGGCACCGAGAAGTCGACCGGCACCAAGGTCTTCGCCCTGAGCGGCGCGATCAACAATATCGGTCTCATCGAAGTGCCCATGGGCATCCCGCTCAAAAAGATCATCTACGACATCGGCGGCGGCATCCCGAAGGGGCGGAAGTTCAAGGCGGTGCAGCTCGGCGGTCCGTCGGGAGGCTGTATCCCCGAACATCTCCTCGACACCCCGGTCACCTATGAGGACATCGTGCAGACCGGCGCGATCATCGGGTCGGGCGGTATGGTCGTCATGAACGACCTGAACTGCATGGTGAGCGTCGCCAAATTCTTCCTCGAGTTCACTGCCGAGGAGTCGTGCGGCAAATGCCCGCCCTGCAGGATCGGCACTACGGTCATGCTCGACATCCTGACCAATATAACGGAAGGAAAGGGCAAGCCCGGCGATATCGCGCTCCTCCAGGATATGTCGCAGGACATCATCTCGACTTCGCTCTGCGGCCTCGGCCAGACCGCGCCCAACCCGGTCCTGACCACCATCAAGTACTTCAAGGAGGAGTACGAATCCCATATCCATGAGCAGTGGTGCAAGACCGGCGTCTGCAAGGACCTCTGCACCTTCTATGTCGATGAAGAGAAGTGCAAGGGCTGCGGCGCCTGCAAGCGGGTCTGCCCCCAAGCCGCGGTAGCGGGAGAGAAGAAAGCGGCCCACCGCATCGATCAGTCGAAGTGCATCCAGTGCCGCTCGTGCTACGAAGCGTGCAAGTTCGATTCGATAAAGATCGGGCCGTTGAGCATGCGCGAAGCGCTGAAAGAGACGACCGACCAGGCAGCCCTGAGAGACAAAGTGGCCGCCACCCTCGCGGGAAAGGAGGAGTAACCACCAATGATGGAACTTACGATAAACGGAAAGGCCGTCAAGACCGAGCCGGGGACGACGATCCTCCAGGCTGCGCTGAAAAACGACATCTATATTCCCAACCTCTGCTACGACAAGCGGCTGAGGCCCTACGGCGGCTGCAGGCTCTGCGTCGTCGAGCTGGAGGGCCAGAAGAGGCTCTTCGCCGCCTGCTCCACGCCTGCCGAGGAGGGCATGATCGTGCATACCGAGACGCCGAAGCTCGCCAAGGCGCGGAAGACGGTCCTCGAGCTCCTGCTCGTGCACCATCCGCTCGACTGCCCTGTCTGCGATAAGGCGGGAGAGTGCGCGCTCCAGGACCTCGCCTTCAAGTACGGGCCGACGCAGAGCCGGTTCACGGGCCAGCGGAAGAGCGACCCCGAGAGGATCGACGCCCCCATCATCGAACGAAACCCCAACCGCTGCATCCTCTGCGGCAAATGCGTCAGGGTATGCCATGAGCACCAGGGCGTCGGCGCGATCAACATCATCGGCAGGGGCTTCAAGTCGAAGATAAGCCCCGCCTTCGAAGAGACGCTCGATTGCGAGTTCTGCGGCCAGTGCATCGATACCTGCCCGGTGGGCGCGCTCGGCAGTAAGCCCTACCGGTTCCAGTCGAGGGTATGGTTCATGGACGAGCACGAGACGATCTGTCCCTACTGCGGCTGCGGCTGCACCACGAATGTGAGCCTCAGGGAGGGCAGGATCATGCGCGCCCGCGGGAAAGAGGGCGTCGGCATCAACGAGGGCGACCTCTGCAGCAAGGGCCGCTTCGGTTTCGACTATATCTATTCCGAGAACAGGCTGACGACCCCGATGATCAAAAAGGACGGGCAGCTCGTCCGGGTCTCGTGGGAGGAGGCTCTCGACTACGTCACGAAGAGACTGGAGGCGATCAAGGCCCAGCACGGGCCGGCGGCCATAGGGGCCGTCGGGTCGCAGCGGTGCACGCTCGAGGACAACTACATGCTGCAGCGCTTCATGCGCGACGTTATCGGAACGGACAGCATCGACTCTGCGGCGCGCTTCGGCTATGCGAAGGCCCAGAAGGCGATAGAGGCGGCCTTCGGCATCGACCGCCTGCCGATCGAGTGGGAGGCGCCGCTGAAAGCGGACTTCATGCTCGTCGTCGACTCCGATATCACCTCCACCCTCCCTGTCTGGGGCCTGAAGTTCATCGAGGCGAAGCAGGCCGGCGCAGAGCTGGTCGTGGTCGATTCGAAAGAGACGAAGATCGCCCGGAACAGCTCGCGGTTTCTCCAGACCCGTCCCGGCTCGGGGGTCGCTCTCCTGAACGGGATGGCGAAGGTGATCATGGAGGAAGGGCTCTACAACAAGGACACGGCGACGAAGGTATCGAACTTCGTCAACCTCACCAACAGCCTCAAGGACATCTCCCTGGCTTCCGTGGCGAAGATCACCGGGCTGTCCGAGGAGACTATCGCAAAGCTCGCGCGTGATTATGCGGGCGCCGGAAAGCGGCTCATCACCATAACGTCGGGAGCCTCCGAAAATGCGAAGAGCGCGAGCACGCTCCTCGCTGCTGCCAACCTCGTGCTCCTCATGGGCGATGCTCCCGAGACGCTCCAGGTTCCTGCGGAGTTTTCGAATACGCTCGGCATGTGGATGGTCGGGGTGCGCCCCCTTGCAGGAGGAAAAAACGCCCAGGAGATGCTCTACAAGCCTGGCGCTGTAAGGGCGCTGTATATCATGGGCGAGAATCCCCTCGTCTCGTTCCCGGATGCGACCGCGGTGGAGCGGACCCTCAAGGGGCTCGACCTGCTGATCGTACAGGATATCTTCCTCACCGAGACGGCGAAGCTTGCCGACGTGGTGCTCCCTGCCTCGAGCTGGGGCGAGAAGGAAGGCAGCTTCATGAACGCTGCCGGAAGCATCCAGAAGATCGAGAAGCTCATCGCCGAGACCGGCCAGTCTACTGCGGACTGGAAGATCTTCAGAAATCTTGCCCGGCTCATGAACAAGGACCTCGGGCTGAAGGACCTCGCCGAGATCAGGTCCTCCATAACGGACCTCGTCATCTCGGGGCAGAAGGAGGAGGGGACCCCCGCGTTCAACCCCGTCTCCTACGAGGTGATGGAGATGGTGAGCGACCAGTACCCCATGTTCCTCGTCACCGCGAACGTCCTGCAGCATTCGGGAGCGCTCTCGGTCCTTTCGAAGAACCTCGATACCGTGGTGGCGGATGCCTATCTCCAGATCAATTCGAGGGATGCGCGGAAGTACCGGGTGAATGACGAGGGCTTCGTCAAGGTCGTCTCGAAGCGGGGCGAGGTCTTCCTGAAGGCGATGATCTCCGATGAGGTGCCTGAAGGGACCGTCTTTGCACCGATTCACTTCGCCCATGCGAAGATCAATACGCTGACCTATCCCTCGGCAAACGGGGGGTTGCCTCTCGTGCCGGTAAGGGTCGAAGCAGCCTGACACCGCTTCGCTTAATGACGGGCCCGGGGAGAGTGATACGCTCTCCCGGGGCCTTTCTTCTCCTCTTCCGTGTGCACCGGCCATAACCAAAAGTGATATAATACACAGATGTTCGGTCAGCGTGATTTCGATATTTTGAACAGCATAGATGACGGCGTCTACTATGTCGCTTCCGACAGGAAGATAGAGTACTGGAACAGGGGGGCGGAGGCCCTCACCGGCTACGCGCCCGGAGATGTCCGGAAGAAGCGCTGCGATGAAGCGATACGCTACGAGGATGAGGCAGGAAGCCCGATCCCGGCCTACGAATACCCTGCGGTCCTCTGCCTCCAATCAGGCAAGCCGGTAGTAAAGAATCTCGTCCTCGTGGGCAGGGATGACGAGAAGCGTTTTGTCGAGGAGCTCGCCTCCCCTGTGCTCAAGGGGGGGAAGGTGATCGGGGTCCTGTCGCTGCTGAGAGACAACGCACGGGTCTTCCCGGTCGTGGAGGCCCGTGTGAGGGACCAGCGGCGGGACCGTCTCATCCCTATCTGCGCCTGGTGCAAAAAGATCAGGACCGAAGAGGATACCTGGAACCAGATCGAGAAGTATCTTACCAACGAGGGCTTCGGTGTCTTCACGCACGGGGTCTGCCCCGACTGTGCGGATAAAATCTTCGAGAAGAAGATCTACCTCGAGAGCTACCAGAAGATCTGCAAGGCCATAAGCTCGAGCCTCTCCCTGAGCGAAGTGCTCAACCTGATCGTGACGAACGCCGTCAAGGTGATGAGCGTCAAGGCCTGCATGCTGAGACTCCTCAACAAAGAGACGCAGACGCTCGAAGTGGCCGCGCATCACGGCCTCAGCGAGAAGTACATCAAGAAAGGGCCGGTGGACTACGACCCGAGCATCTACGATGCGCTCGCCGGCAAGGCGGTCTCGATCTACGATATCAGCGCCGACCCCGAGGCGCGGTACCGCAGGGAGGCCGAAGAGGAAGGCATACGGAGCATTCTTTCGATCCCCGTAGCCTTCAAGAAAGAGGTGATCGGCGTACTGAGGATGTATACCGGCGAGCCGGTGAAGTACAAGTCTGAAGATATGAAGTTCATGACCGCGATAGCGGAGCAGGCGGCGATTGCGATCATGAACGCGCGGATGTTCGAGTCCACGGTGTCGCGGGCAAAGGAGTACCTGCGGGTATTCGAGGAGGTGACCAAGGCGGTGAGCTCCACGCTCGACCTCGATGAGGTGCTGCTCCTCATCGTGAGAAAGCTCCCCGAGGTCATGCACCTCAGGGCAGCGACGATACGGCTGCTCGATACGACCCGAAAGAAGCTGGAGCTGGCCGCAGCCCACGGCCTGAGCGATAAGTACCTTTCCCGCGGGCCGGTCGATACCGAGGAAAATGTGCGGGAGGCGCTCCAGACCAGGCCGGTCGCCATTTACGATGTGACTACCGATCCGGGAATACATTACCAGAAAGAGGCTCTCGAAGAAGGCATAAAGAGCATGCTGACGCTCCCCATTGTCGCCAAGGGAAGCGTTATCGGGGTGCTGCGCCTGCTCACCGATGCCCCGCGGCAGTTCAGCGAAGAGGACATCTCGTTTTCCGCCTCGCTGGCTGAAGTCTGCGGGACCGCCATCGAAAACGCGCGCATGTACGAGCAATTAAAAAGCCGTAATGCGTGATGCGTAACGGGTGATCAGGAAGAGACAGAAAGTCTCTCCTTGGTTTGTTACCGATTACGCGTTACGGATTACGTATCACGGATTGTATGGAAGGATACTTAAAGCGGAAGATACTCAAGAACAGCGGCAATGCCTTCGAGGAGAAGGAGGACCTCATCGCCCTCGAGCGGCGGCTGCGGGTCTCGGTCAACGGCAAGGAGGTGTTGAGCCTCTACTGTACGCCGCTCATGGTCAGGGAGCTGGTGGTCGGCATGTTCATGACCGAGGATATCATCAAAGGCGGCTGGTGCACCGAGCGGATGTCCATCGAATACGGCGAGGACGTGCTCGTCGATATCCCCGCAGAGGGCGAGGCCTCGATGGACGGGGCGGTGATCACCTCCGGCTGCATCGGCGGCATCACCTTTCCGAAGCGGCTGTCGCTGCAGAAGATCGAGGATACGTTCCGCGTCGCGCCGGAACGGCTCAAGGAGCTCTTCAGAAGGTTCCAGAACGCCTCGGAGCTCTACCAGATGACCGGGTGCATGCACAGCGCTGCGCTGAGCGACGGGCAGGAGATCTATTGTCTCGCCGAAGACATCGGCAGGCATAACGCGGTCGATAAGATCATCGGCTACGCGATTCTCGAGGGCATTCCCTTCGACGGAAAGATCATGCTCGCCAGCGGACGGCTCTCGTCGGAGATCGTCTCGAAGTGCGCCAAGTGGGGCATCCCCATGGTGGCGAGCAGGACCTCCCCGACGAGCCTCGCCGTGGATATCGCCGAGAAGAGCGGGGTCACGGTGGTCGGCTTCATACGGGCGGACCGCTTCAACATCTATACCCACCCGCAGCGGATCGCGCGGTGAATGAGGACGCGCACCCGTTCGGCGGTGATTCTCAGCGGACGCCCCTACAGCGAGGCGCGGCCTGAGGGGCCTTTTGTCAGGATCTGCATCATCACCTCCGGCATGGGAGAGCAGTTGATCGCATCGTCCGACGATATCAGGCCTTTGGTATAGAGCTCGTAGAGCGACTGGTTCATGGTCTGCATGCCCGAACGCCCCTGCGCCGCCTGCATCACCGAATAGATCTGGTGGAGCTTGTCTTCCCGTATCAGGCTCCTGACGGCAGGGGTCATGATGAGCACTTCCAGGGCGATCACCCGCCCGTTGCCGTCCATCCGTGATATCAACCGCTGGGAGATGATGCCTTCCAGGACCGACGAGAGCTGCACCCGCATCTGCTCCTGCTGATGGGGGGGGAAGACGTCGATGATCCGCTCGATGGTCTGGATCGCCGAATTGGTGTGGAGCGTCCCGAGGGTCAGATGCCCTGTCTCGGCTATGGTGATCGCCGCTTCGATGGTCTCGACATCGTGGAGCTCGCCGATGAAGACGATGTCGGGGTCCTGCCGCATGATGTTTTTCAGCGCGCATCTGAAGGAGGCCGTATCCGAGTTGACCTCCCGCTGGTTGATGATGCATTTCTTGTGGTTGTGGAGAAACTCTATCGGGTCCTCGATGGTGACGATGTGCGCCTCGCGTTCGGTGTTGATGAGGTCGATGATCGAGGCCATGGTGGTCGATTTGCCGGTCCCGGCAGGGCCGGTGACGAGCACGAGCCCCTGCGGTTTCCGCGAAAAGTCCTCGACCGTGTCGGGCAGGCCGAGCTCCCGGCAGGTCTTGATCTCGAACGGGATCGCCCTGAAGGCCCCTGCGACCGCTCCGCGCTGCCTGAAGATGTTGGCCCTGAAGCGGCTCAGCCCTTTGATGCCGAAGGAGAGGTCGAGCTCGCTGCTCTCCTCGAACTTCTGCTTCTGGAGGTCGGTCAGGATGCTGTAGCAGAGTGACTGCGTATCGTCCGGGGTGAGGGGCGGGCAGTCTTCGATCGGGACCAGCTTCTTCACGATCCGGAGCTTCGGCGGGCTGCCGGTGGTGACATGGAGGTCCGATGCGCCGCGGTCGATCATCAGCTTCAGGTATTCTTCAAGTTTGGCCATGCTCTCCTCTCTGGAAACTCTCAGCGGTTCTGTACCGAAATGGTGCGGGTATTATACTCTTTTGCGGGGTGTTTTGTACTCAGTCTTCGAAGGTGACCCTGAGGACCTCATCGATCGAGGTGACCCCCTCGAGCATCTTCTTTATGCCGCTCTGGCGGAGGGTCGACATGCCGAGCCGGACCGCCTCCCGTTTGACCTCTGCCGCCGAGGCGCCCTGGAGGATCAGCTCTTTCAATTCATCCTTGATCGGCATGATCTCGTAGAGCGCTATGCGGCCTTTGTACCCGGTATTGTTGCATTCGGCGCAGCCCATGCCGACGTAGCATTTGGCCTGGCCGATTATCTCGGGACTGACGCCCATCTTGAGCAGCACCGTATCGGAGATGCTCTGCTCCTCCTTGCAGCTCGGGCATATTTTCCGTGCGAGCCTCTGGGCGACGACGAGGATGACCGACGAGGAGACCATGATCGGCTCGATGCCCATGTTTATGAGCCGGGTTATGGTGCTGGGCGCATCATTCGTATGGAGTGTGCTCAGCACGAGGTGGCCGGTGAGCGCCGCTTTCACCGCGATCTCGGCGGTCTCGAAGTCTCTGATCTCGCCGACCATGATGACGTCGGGGTCCTGCCGCAGGAAGGACCTCAGGGCTGCGGCAAAGGTGAGGCCGATGTCCTCGCGGATCTGGACCTGGTTGATACCGAAGAAGTTGTACTCCACCGGGTCCTCGGCAGTCATGATATTGACGCCCGGCTTGTTGAGCTGCGAGAGTGCGGAATAGAGGGTCGTTGTCTTGCCGCTGCCGGTAGGGCCGGTGACGAGCAGCATGCCGTAGGGCTTTTCGATCGCCTCCATGAAGTCCTGGAGCGGTCTCTCGTCGAAGCCCAGCATGGTGAGGTCGAGCTGGAGGTTCGATTTGTCGAGGAGCCGCAGCACGATCTTCTCCCCCCAGAGCGTCGGGAGCGTCGATACTCTGAAGTCGATCTCCCGGTCGTCGCCGAGCTTCAGCTTGATCCTGCCGTCCTGGGGGAGCCTCCGCTCAGAGATATCGAGGTGCGACATTATCTTTATCCGCGAGGTGAGGGCGTTCTTGATCTTGACCGGGAGCTTGAGCACCGGCTGCAGCACGCCGTCGGTCCTGTACCGCACCCTGAGCAGCGTCTCGGCGGGCTCGATATGGATATCGCTGGTGCGGGATTTTATCGCATTCATCAGGATGCCGTTGGCGAGCTGGACGATCGGCGCGTCCACCTCCTTCGGCGCATCCTTATCTTCCCGCTCTTCGACGATGGTAATGTCGTCGAGGGCGCTGCCGATGACCTTGTTGAGGTCCTCGATCTCCATTATGTCCTTGTCGCCGGCCTTGCCGCCCTTGAGGGATACCTTCGGGGCCTCTTTTTTGGGGTAGAACTTCTCGATCGCTTCCATAATGGCCGATTCCGCTGCCACATGGACGGATATCTTCATCCCCGTAAGGAACCGCACTTCGTCGACCGCGAAGTTGTTGGAGGGATCGACAACGGCGACGCGCAGCGCCGCACCGTCTTTCGATATGGGAATGAGCTGGTACTTCTTTGCCGTTTCATAAGGGACGAGCTTCAGCAGGGAGGTGTCTATCTTGTGGTCCGAAAGATTGATGGCCGGGGCGTTATACTGCCTGCTGAGGAAGGTGATGAGGCTCTCCTCGTTGATATGCCCGAGCTTGAGCAGGACCGAGCCGAGCCGTTTCCCTTCGAGCTTCTGGATGCGGACCGCCTCGTTGAGCTGTTCTTCGGAAATGAGTTTGGCTTTGAGTAATAACTGCCCTAATAAAGAGGTACCAACCGTCACCCCTTAAGATACTTGAAAGAAAAGCGGATTGTCAATTTATTGATACCCCGTCTCTGCGCCGTGGTTTCGGCGCCGGGGAATGGCTTGAACTGCAGCGGGGATGCTCCGGACGGTTCACTCAAGCAAGAGGCAATTTTCTCGATAAAGAGAGAGGGCCTTATGGCCTAACCCCAACACTGCTTTATGGAGCTGACGACCTGATAAGGCGGGATCACTGGAACAATCTATGAATGATTTCAAGGGGACTGTAGCAATAATGGGGGCAGGGGAGAGCGGTACGGCGCTCCTCTCGGTGCTGCTCAAGGAATCCGCACTTACGATTACCGGTGTTGCGGACCGGAATCCGCATGCCCCCGGGCTCCTGCTCGCCCGGGAAAGGGGCATCCCCGTCTATGGGGACCCGGGAGCGCTCCTCCAAACGGTTCCCGATATCGCGATCAACGCGACCTCGAGCGAGGAGGTGAGCGCGGAGCTTGCTGCTCGCAAAGCGCCCCGGACCGAGATCATGGAGAAGAGGAGCGCGCAGGTCTTCTGCGAGCTTCTTCAAAAGCGGCGGCAGGTGCAGGATGAGGTGCATGGGCTCCTTGCGGAGATGCAGGAGCTCTACCGCATCGGTGTTTCCCTCACCTCCGCAGGCAGGCTCGAAGAGGTGCTGGATACGCTCCTGGCCGAGGCGCTCAGCACCATCAACGCCCCTGCAGGAAGCATAGCGCTCTACGACGAGGCGAGTGATACGCTCACCCTGAAGGCCTTCCGGGGGTTCTCTCCCGACTTCGCGAAGGTGACCCGGTGGAAGCGGCGGCAGGGCGGCATGACCGACCATTTCCTCCGCAGACGGGTTCCGACGGCCATCCCCGATACCGGGCAGGTTCCTTTTATCGACAACCAGGTGCTCCATAACGAGCGGATCAAGAGTATCCTTGCCGTTCCCCTTTTTGCCTATGAGAAGATAACGGGCATCTTGTATATCGACGACTTCGAGGTGAGGCACTGGA
The DNA here is from genome assembly GCA_040752355.1 of Nitrospirota bacterium. NCBI lineage: Bacteria > Pseudomonadati > Nitrospirota > Nitrospirota bacterium. The sequence continues at coordinate 57,371 of JBFMHE010000017.1, forward strand.
AGCAGCGGGAGGTCGAGTTCCTTACGCTCCTGGGAACGCAGGCAGCCTATGCCATCGAGAAGTTCAGGCTCATCGATACCCTCTCCGAGACGCGTAACTACCTTAAAAGCGTGCTCGACAACTCCGCCGACATCATCATGACGACGAATGCCGAAGGGAGGATCGTCGAGTTCAATAACGGCGCTATACGGATCCTGGGCTACAGCAGGGAGGAGATGATCGGCAAGAGGGCTGACGAGCTCTGGGTGAGGCCCTGGGAGCGGGAGCGGACCCTCGAGCTTCTGGACAGGACGGACTACATCGCAAACTACGAGACGCAGCTGAAGACCAGGGACGGCAGGTGCATCGATATCAGTCTCACCCTCTCGGCCTTAAAGAGCAGCAGCGGCGAGCGTATCGGAACGGTCGGCATCAGCAAGGATATCACCGAGCGGAAGCGGCTCGAGCGCGCCCTTGAGGAGAGAAACATGGACCTCCAGGAGCTCAACGATAAGCTGGAAGAGCGGATACTCGATCGGACGCGGGACCTCGAACGGGCCAACAGCGAGCTCGATCGCTCCAACAGGCTGAAGAGCCAGTTCATAGCGACCATGAGCCACGAGCTGCGGACCCCGCTCAACTCCATCCTCGGCTTCTCGGAGCTGCTCATGGACGAGGTCTACGATCCCGTAACGGAACGACAGAAGCGGTACATCAGCAATATCTATAATTCCGGGAGCCATCTCCTGCAGCTTATCAGCAATGTGCTCGACATAGCGAAAATCGAATCGGGGAAAATAGAGCTCCAGCATGAGACCTTCCTCATTACGCAGACCGTTGCAGAGGTGGATGCGGTCATCAGGTCGCTGGCGCAGAAGAAGCAGCAGCAGTTGAGCGTGCAGGTGGCCGAGGACATGCCGCCGATAAGGGCCGACCGTGTAAAGTTCAAACAGATACTGTACAACCTGCTCTCCAATGCGGTGAAGTTTACTCCGGAGGGCGGAGCGGTCTCGGTCGAGGCGAAGGTCGTCAGCGGCGCCGACCTCCCTTCGGTCATAGGAGCGAGCGAGGCGTTCCCCGGCGACATCGATCTCCTGGTGATCACTGTTGCCGACACGGGCATCGGCATCAAGCCCGAGGACCAGGACCGCATCTTTTCGGAGTTCGAGCAGGGAGACAGCAGTTTTTCGCGGCGGTACGAGGGCACCGGGCTCGGCCTTGCGCTGACGAAGAGGCTTGTGGAGCTGCACGGCGGCGAGATAGCGGTCGAGAGTGAGGAGGGCAAGGGGAGCACGTTCACCGTCGTCGTACCCCTCGGCACTGCGGCCGCTGCACAGCGGCTTCCCGTCGTCCCGCCGGATATGCAGCAGCAGGAGGGTGCCTTCGAGGCCGAAACAGCCCGGGGCCGGCGCTGCACGGCGCCGCTCATCCTCGTGGTCGAAGACAATCCGTCGACTTCGGAGGTGCTCACCCTCTATCTCGCCCGAGCCGGATACCGGGTCGCCCACGCCTTTACCGGCGAAGAGGCCCTCAGCCGCGCAAAGGAGCTGCAGCCCTTTGCCGTTCTCCTCGACATCATGCTCCCCGGCAAGGACGGCTGGGAGGTGCTCCAGGAGCTCAAGACCGCCCCCGAGGTAAAGGATATCCCGGTCATCATCTCCTCGGTAACCGACAACAAGGAGCTGGGGTTCGCCCTCGGCGCTTTCGACTACCTGGTAAAACCGGTAGACCGCCTGGCGCTTCTCAAGAAGCTCGAGGAGCTCAGCCTTACCGTAAAGCGGTGCCGAAAGCATATCAATATCCTCTGCATAGACGACCATGCCGAGGCGCTGGAGCTGCTGCAGTCCATCCTCGAGCCTGCGGGCTACAATGTCATCACCGCCTCCTCGGGCGCCGAAGGCGTCGATAAGGCGCTTTCGTACAAGCCCGACCTCATCATCCTCGACCTCATGATGCCTGAAATGGACGGCTTCGAGGTGGTACATCTCCTCAAGAGCAGCCCCGCAGTGGTGGACACGCCGATCCTCATCCTCACGGCAAAGGATTTGACGGTCGAGGACCGGCTCCGGCTGGCGGGCAAAATAGAGAATTTCATCCAGAAGAGCCACTTCACGAAAGATGATCTCCTCACCTATATACGGGACCTCGAGGTCACCTTCCCTGCAAAGGCGGGACTGCTCGACGAGGTGAGCGGGCTCTTCGACCACTGCTATTTCCAGCTCCGCCTCGCCCAGGACGTTGCCAGGGCCGAGCGGTACAAGAGCACCTTCAGCGTCATCGTCATCGATCTCGACCAGTTTACCGAGTATATAAAGGCGCACGGCATCGCGCGCGCGAATATCTGCATCAGGAAGATCGCCGATTTCCTGAGGAGGAGCCTCAGGGGCTCCGATACGGTGGTGCGCTACGGTATCGACGAGTTTGCGGTCATCCTCGCCGACACGGTAAAGGAGTCCGCCGTGACGGTGGCAGCCCGCTTTCTCTCGCACATAGAGGCGTATCCCTTTTATGGGGAGAATGTCATGCCCCAGGGAAAGATCACCGCGAGCGTCGCGGTCGTCAACTGCCCGCGGGACGCTGCCTCCCCGGAGGAGATCATATTCAAGGCGCACCAGACGTTGAGGACGGCCAAAAAGCGGGGCGGCAGCAGGGTGGAAGTATATGGATAGAAAGTACCGGATACTGGTGGTCGAAGATAATCCGGTCAATCTCGAGCTCTTCGCCGACTTCCTCACGCTCGGGGGGTACGAATGCCGGCGGGCGGCAAACGGGGAGGAGGCCCTCGAAGCGGCGAAAAAAGAGCCTCCCGATCTCGTGCTCCTGGATATCCAGCTCCCCGGGCTCGATGGCTGCGCCGTTGCCCGGCTGCTCAAGTCCTCGGAAGGGATGCAGCAGGTCAAGGTGATCGCTTTGACGGCGTACGCGCTGAAGGGCGATAAGGAGCTCTTTCTCGAAAAGGGGTTTGACGGCTATATCGCCAAGCCCATCATGATGAAGGAGTTCCTGGAGGCGGTGGAGCATTACCTCCGCTCATAGCCTAGAGGCGTTTGAGCTATTTTCAAGAACCGCTCCATATCGAATTCCTGGTCGATGATCTCCTTCGCCCTCGTGATCTTGCTCTTTTCGGTTATCCTCGTCCTTCCCATGATCGCCTCGATCCTGTCGACGGTCGTAAAGGTGTCCATGCCGACGGAGATCATCGGGATGCCGTTCGAGATCGCCTTGCCGAGCACGACGTCGTTCGGGTAGAGTCCGCCGGTGAGGATGATGCACCTGGTCGAGGTCTCCATGGCGACCAGCTGGATATCGGATCGGTTCGCGCCGGTGATGACCGCCTTGTTGGGTATCTTCCTGAAGTGCTTGAGCGCGCTCTCGACATCCATGGCGCCTATCGAGAAGTTTTCGACCGGCTCGTCGAGCCGGTCCTCGCAGCAGAGGACCTTCCCATTGAGCAGCTCGCTCAGTTCTTTTACCGTAAACGACTCGAGGACGCTGTCCTTTTTGATGATCGAGAGTATGGGCACTCCCTCCCTCTCGAGGAAGGGCCTGATCGTGTCGCGGACATAGGGAAGGGTATTGGCGGGCGTCTTGTTCACCACTCCACCGATAAACCGCTCCCCCAGCAGTTTGCAGGGGCCGACGAGGGCATCTATGGACTTGTCCCCCCGCCAGGCCTCCACCATGATGACGCGGGCGTCCATTTCCCTGATGAGGGTGAGGGCGTCGATCGTGAGCACCGAGCCCTCGAAGAAATCTCCTGCGCCGCCGATGATGAGATAATCTTTATCCTTTTGTGCGGCGAAGGCTTCCATGACCCGCTCCCGCGTATCCCGCAGCCTTCCCTCGAACATCAGGTTCTGGGTCTCGTAGCTCAGTACGAAAGGAGAGATGAGCCTGAGCGGGTCGGAGAGCCCCAGCGCCTCCTGCACGATCATGGCGTCCGCGTCGTACACCTCCCTGCCCTTCTTCACCGGCGTCTTCCCGAGGGGCTTCATGTAGCCGACCTTGCAGCCCATTTCGATGAGCCGCTGGGCGAGGCCGAGGACGAGAAAGGTCTTTCCGGTGAAGCTCCTGTTCGACGCTATAAAGATCGGGATCATGTCGTTCTCCTTCTTTCCCTTTCGAATATTATCCGTGCATCGATTGCAAAGGTTCCCCTGTTCATGACCATGAGCGGGTTGATGTCGAGCTCGCGGATGACGGGGAAATCGGTGATGAGGGCGGATACGCGCAGTATGCCGTCAACGATCGCCTCGATATCGACCGGCCTTTCTCCCCGGGCGCCCTTCAGGAGAGCGCCGGTCCGGATCCCGTTGATCATCGCGAGCGCTTCGGCCCGCGATACCGGGGCTATCCTGAATGATACATCCTTCAGGACCTCTACGTAAATTCCCCCGAGACCGAACATGAGCATGTGCCCGAAGGTCCGGTCGTAGGTGACGCCGATGATGACCTCCTTGCCCCCTTTTATCATCTCGTAGAGCATGACGCCGTTGATGAAGGCATCGGGCATGAACCGGCGGGCATTGGTCGTGATCTCGGTGAAGGCATCTTCAGCCGCGACCTCGGAATTGATATTGAGCCTGACACCGCCCACATCGGTCTTGTGGAGGATGTCGGGAGAGGATATCTTCATGACGAGGGGGAACCCTATGCGTTCGGCGATCGCGGCCGCCTCCTTCGCGGTCCTCGCCAGCCCCCGGTCCGGGAAGATGAAGCCGTACTGCGAGAGGATATCCGCAGCCAGGTCGTCCCCGATCTCATACCTGCCCTCCTGCAGGAGGCCGTCGATGAGGCGCTGTGCCGCGTCCTTGTCGACCGCGAAGCGCTCGGTGCGTTCCTCGGGCTTGTGCCGCCAAGCATTGAACTCATAGAGCCGTTTGAACGCCTTTACCGCTCCTTCGGGGTAGGCGAAGGAGGGGACGGAATGCTCCTTGAGCTTCTCGCGAGCGGCCCTCACCCGCGCCTCCCCGATGAAGGAGGCGATGACCGGCTTGTCCGTCTGCGCCGAGGTCGCGATGATAATGTCGGCGGTAGCATCGACATCCGTCATCGCCTGCGGCGTCAGTATCACGAGGATGCCGTCGACAGTGGGGTCGCCGACAGCCCGTTCCAGGACCGTGGCATACCGCTCCGAAGTGGCGTCGCCGATGATATCGACAGGATTGAACAGCGACGCATTCGAGGGCAGCAGCTTTGCCATGGAGTCGATAGTCTCTTTCGTCATGACCGGCAGCTTGACGCCGAGCTGCTCGGAGGTGTCCGCAGCCAGTATGCCGGGGCCGCCGGCATTGGTGACGATCAGCATCCGGTTGCCGGGAGGGAACTTCCCCGACGAAAAGGCGAGGGCGGTGTCGAAGAGGTCCTGAATGCCCCGGGCCCTGATGATGCCTGTCTGCCTGAATGCCGCGTTGAAGGCGGTCTCGGAGCCTGCCAGCGCCCCGGTGTGCGATGAGGCGGCCCGTGCTCCTGCCTCGGTGCCGCCCGACTTTATGAGGATGATCGGTTTCACCTTCGTGGCCCTGCGGGCGACCTCGAGGAACCGTTTGCCGTCGACCACGTCCTCTATGTAGCCGAGGATGATCTCGGTATCGGGGTCGTCGATGAAGTACTGAATGAAGTCGATCTCATTCAGGTCGGCCTTGTTCCCGAGGCTGATGAACTTCGAGAACCCCATGTTGTTCCCGATGGCCCAGTCGAGGATAGCGATGCCGAGGGCTCCTGACTGGGAGAAGAAGGCGGTCTTCCCCTGGGGCAGCATATCGCCGGCAAACGAGGCGTTCATGCTGTTGCAGGTGTTGATGATGCCGAGGCAGTTGGGGCCGAGCATCCTTATGGAGTGCTGCCTGCCGATCTCCTTGATCCGCTCCTCCAGCTTCACCCCTTCGGAGCCCGCCTCCCTGAACCCGGCGCTCAGGATCACCACTGCCGTGATGCCTGCTGCGGCACATTCGAGCAGGGTGTCGGGAACAGAGCGGGCAGGCACGGAGATGACGGCGAGATCGATGCGGCTGCCCGCTGCAGCGACGCTCGGGTAGGCCTTCAGGCCGAGGATATCCTCGGCCGAGGGATTGACAGGATAGATTGCCCCGTTATACTTGAAGCGTATGAGATTGTTCAGGACCGCATAGCCGACTTTCTGCGGGTCTCTCGAAGCGCCGACGACAGCGATGGAGCCTGGACGGAAAAGAGCGTCGAGCATGAGATAAGTTTACTGCGGAAGGCATTTAGAATCAAGAGATAATAGCTCACTGCCGTTACCGTTCCCATTGCCTTAGCCTCCCGAAGGATGCTCGTGGCAGTTCTTGCAGAGATCCATGGGCTTCTCTGCCGGATACCTGAAGAGCTTCATGTAGTCGGAGCTGTGGGGAGTGTGGCAGCTCGCGCAGGTGAGCTCTCCGCTGCTGCTCTTCTCGTGTTTTCTGCCCGACAGGGGGTGCCCCGCCTCGGTGAACCCGCCGAGCACATGGGGGGCCTTGGCGATACGCGGGTGGCATTGCAGGCAGCCTTCGGATATGGGGAGGCGCAGCTGGAATATGTTCGGAGCGGCATGGGGGTCATGGCATACCGAGCACATGCCTGCGGCAACAGGCGGATGCAGGCCGGGCTTGATGAAGTCGGCCTTATCGTGGCAGGTGAAGCAGAGGTCGGCGCCCTGGGCGATGGTGAGCTTTCTGGTGTCGCTCTCATGCGGCTCGTGGCAGCTCGTACACATCCCTGAAGCGGTCGGGGCGTGGGTATAGGTATCCTTGAAATACGCCGCCTCATGGCAGGTAAAGCACAAATCGGGGATAGCCGTTATGAGCAGGCGCCGAGCTGAGGATGCATGCGGCTCGTGGCAGCTCATGCACTTTCCGTTCAGCACCGGAGGATGGTGCCTCTTCTTCGTGGGAGATATGTAGCGCTCCTCATTGTGGCATGTAAAGCAGAGGCGGGGCATCTCTGCAAGGAGGAGCCTTTTCGCATCGCTGCTGTGCGGGTCGTGGCATGAGGTGCATTTGCCGTCGGCGACGGGCGGATGGCTGGTATGATTGACGAACGTTTCCTTGTCATGGCACATGAAGCACAGGTCGGGCATAGGGGCCAGCAGGAGCTTCGCCGTGTCGCTGGTGTGGACATCATGGCATGACAGGCATTCACCCTTTGCCACCGGGGGGTGTCCCACCGTTCTCGAGAACTTTGCCTTTTCATGGCACGCCCAGCATAAATCGACCCCTTTATTGAACAGGAACTTGGGAAACGGCGACTCCTGCAGATGCGCGTTGGTATGGCACGAATGGCAGCCCTGCTTGTAAATGGGGTGGACATACTTCCCCTCTGCTTTCTTCTTATGGATATGACACTGCAGACAATCGGGGTACTGCCGCGCCGGGGCGCGACCGGCTATCGAGAGCACGACCACGGCGGCGAGAATAACGACAACTGGCAATCTGTATCCTTTACCCGGCATCATAGTCCTCCTTGCAGGCTCGATCATATAGGATAATCAAAATGCAGCAGAAAAATGTACTTTGCGCTGCTCAGCGGCCACCGAACGCCATCTGCAGCTCATACACTCCTGCTTCAGCCCGCCGCTCGATCGAGAATCCCGCGGCCTCGAACAGATGGAGCATGGGTTTGTTGTCTATGAGCACCTCGGCGGTAAAGCCGTGGAGCCCGCTCTTTTTCGCCAGATAGGTCAGGTACGACAGGAGCTCCGTTCCGATGCCGAGGTTCTGGCAGTCGTCACGGACGACAAACGCCACCTCGGCCCTGTGGGCCGCCTCGTCGATGTAGTACTGGCCCATGCCGATGATCTCTTCGCGGTCGTCCTTTCTGAGAGCGGCGAGGATGACCATCTCCTTCGTATAGTCGATGACGACGAACTGCTGCAGCCGGTCGTGCGGCATGTCCCGCCGTGTCGAGATGAACCGGTGGTACATGCAATCGTTCGAAAGAGAATAAAAGAAATCCTTCAGGAGCGGCTCGTCGGTGATCCGTACGGGGCGGAGCCAGATGGTCATCCCCGTCTTCGTGGTCCGGCAGGTCTCGAGCTCTTCGGGGTATTCTCCCGCCTCTCCCCTGATGAACGCCTGGTCCTTGTAGATGAGGTTGAGCCGCCGCGCCTCCTCGATGAGCCGGTGCCTGAACTTCGGATGGGCTATGGCGATCAGGTCCATGGCCCGTTCGCGGATGTTCTTCCCGTGCAGGTAGGCGATGCCGTACTCGGTAATGACGTAGTGGAGGTCGCCCCGCGTCAGGGTTATCCCCGCGCCTTCGCTCAGAAAGGGGACGATCCTCGAGACCTCGCCGTCTTCCGCTGTCGACTGGAGCGCCAGGATGGTCTTTCCTCCCGGCGAGAGGACGGCGCCCCGCATGAAGTCTGCCTGTCCGCCGATGCCGCTGAAGAAGTACTTGCCGATCGATTCGGCCGTCGCCTGGCCGGTGAGATCGATCTCGAGGGCGCTGTTGATCGCCACCATGTTCCGGTTCCGGGCGATGACGAGCGGGTTGTTGGTATAGCTCACCGGCCTGAACTCGATGCTCGGGTTATCGTGGATATAGGCGTAGGTCTCCTCTTTCCCCATGCAGAAAGCGGCGACGGTCTTGCCCCGGTTCAGATCTTTCCGTGAATTGTCGACGGCTCCCTTCTTCATGAGCTCGATGACGCCGTCGGTGAGCAGCTCAGTGTGAACACCCAGGTTCCGCTTGGTATCAAGGTGGGCAAGGATGGCGTTGGGAATGCTGCCGTAGCCAACCTGGATCGTATCGCCGTCCTGGATAATCCGTGAAACATACATGCCGATCTTTTCGGCGATCTCGTCGGGCGCCTTCGCCTCGAACTCGAGGAGCGGCTCGTCGCAGGGCACGACGAAGTCGATATCGCGCAGGTGGATGAAGGTCTCGCCATGCACGCGGGGCATGAAGGCGTTCGCCTGGGCGACCACCAGCGGGGCGTGGTCGATGGCTGCGCGCACGATATCGACACTGATGCCGAGGCTCACATAGCCGTGCTTGTCCGGCAGCGAGGTCTGTACCAGGGCGACATCGAGGGGGATCCGTTGTGTGCGGAAGAGCTCCGGGACCGCCGAGAGAAAGACCGGCGTATAATCAGCAACGCCCCGGTTCACGGCATCCCGCGCGTTCTTTCCGATGAAAAAGGCGTTGTGTCTGAAATAGTCCTTGAACTTCTCGTCTGCGTAGGGCGAGACGCCGAGATTCCAGACCTGCAGCAGCTCGGTATCGAAAAAGGCCTTCGGATGGGACTGCACATGACCGAGCAGCGCGCGGACGAGGCATTGGGGCTCGCCGCAGCCGGTCCCGACGAAGATGCGGTCGCCGGGATGAATGGAGCTGAAGACAGCCTCAAGGGAGGCGAATTTTTCCGGGTACTGCCGCTGCGCTTCCTCCAGTCCGCGATGCCGCTGCTCCACTGCCATGGTGCCTCCTTAAGAGGTAAGTGAGACCGGTAACGCCGCTATCGTCCCTACCGAATGAGCGGGTCCTGCATCCCCGCCTCCTTGAACCCTTTTGCCCGTATGATGCAGCTGTCGCACCTGCCGCAGGGAATAAAACGGGGATCCGTAACGTGTAACGCGTGATCGGCTTTCTCCTTTAACTCGTTACGCGTTACGGATAACGCATTGCGGTCTTCCTGCGGATCGTAGCAGCTCCAGGTCAATGCGTAGTCGAGACCTGCGGCAGCGCCCTTTTTTATGATTTCGCCTTTTGTCAGGGAGAGGAGCGGGGCATTGATCGTGAACCGCAGCCTGCCTTCGACCGAAGCTCTCGTCGAGAGATTCGCCATCCGCTCGAACGCTTCGAGATACTCGGGGCGGCAGTCGGGGTAGCCGCTGTAGTCCACGGCATTCGCTCCGATGAAGAGGTCGGCTGCTTCGAGCACCTCTGCCCAGCCGAGCGCAAAAGAGAGGAATATCGTATTGCGTGCAGGAACGTAGGTTACCGGGATCGGGGAAGCGCGATGCGTGATGCGTGATGCGTGATCAGTATTTTCTTTTAACTCATTAAGCATTACGGATAACTCATCACGGTCTTTTGGCACTTCCATATCCGCAGTCAACGCAGAGCCGCCGATCCGGCTCATGTCGAACGCAATGACGAGGTGCTTCGAGACGCCGAGGCTCTCGGCGACCATTTTTGCCGATTCGAGCTCGCGCCGGTGGCGCTGGGCGTAATCGAAGCTCAAGGCATAGACTTCGAATCCCCCTGCCTTTGCGAGTGCCGCCGCGGTCGCTGAATCGACCCCGCCGCTCAGAAGGACTACCGCTCTCTTGGACATACTCTTTCAGATCCTATTTTTTCTCTCCTATTTTGCCCTCTGTCCCCTGCAGGAGCCGCCGGATGTTATCTCTATGCTTAATAAATATCAGAAGAGCTATGGCGAATGCAACGAGGAGCCGCTCCGGGGCATAGTCGATGAGGAAAAACGACACCGGCAGCAGCCCGAACGCTACGAGCGCGCTCAGGGAGGAGTACCGCGTCCACTTTGCCGTGATCAGCCAGAGCGTGATCGTGAACAGGCCGACATGAGGGGAGAAGACGAGCAGGACCCCGAGGCTCGTGGCAACGCCCTTGCCGCCCCTGCCCTTGAGGAAGAGGGAAAAATCATGGCCGGCGATGGCGCTGATGCCGAGCACTCCCTCGATGACCGTCCGGGGAGCATACCCCGTGCCCTGCAGGAGCTCGGGCTCGAGGGGCGGCATTCCCCACGCCAGGAGGCCCCTGTAGAGGAGGAGCGGTATCGCTCCCTTCGCCATATCCCCGATCAGGGTGAGGAGGGCGGCCTCTTTCCCGGCAGCGCGCATGACATTCGTGGCGCCGATGTTCCCGCTGCCGACGCCTCTGAGGTCGATGCCCTTGCTCCGGGCGATTACCACGCCGGTGGGTATCGAACCGATGAGAAACGCGATCAGTGCGAGAATAATAATCATTTCACTGTATCCGCTTCCAGAAAGAGACGGTATAGTTGATCCCGGAGACCAGGGCGAGCACGAGGGCTACGTACATGAGGAGCAGCCCGACATCGTAGAAATCGAGCTCCCCGATGCCGCCGGGCAGCAGGAGCAGGATGATCGAGGTCATCTGCGCCGTGGTCTTCAGTTTTCCCCCCTTCTCTGCAGGGATAACGATATCTTTCGAGAGGGCGACCACCCGCAACGCGGTGACGACGAACTCCCTGACGATGATGACCATCGCGATCCATGCGGAGAGCCTCGCCATGTCCACGAGGAGTATCAGGGCGGATATGACGAGGAACTTGTCGGCGATGGGGTCGAGAATGATGCCGAACTTCGTGATCTGCCCCGACCGGCGTGCAAGATAGCCGTCCAGGAAGTCCGTGGCCGAGGCGATCAGGAATATGGCGATGCCCCAGTAGGGGTTCCCGGGCGTTACGAGAACGAAGAAGGGGATCAGGACGATCCTGCTGAAGGTGAGGAGGGTCGGGAGATTAAGCGTTATAGTACTCATCGAGCAGCAGGTCCCACTTGCCGTTTGCTTTCAATATGAGGTCGCATATTTCCCGCACCGCTCCCCTGCCGCCGCGGGCCGTCGTCACCAGCCGTGCCGCCTCTTTTGCCTCATCTGCGGCATCGGCGACCGCCACGGCAAGGCCGACCCGCCTGAAGAGCGGGATGTCCACCACGTCATCGCCGATGTATGCCACCTCCTCGTCGGTGATGCCGAATTTCCGGAGGAGCTCCTCATAGGCGACCGTCTTCTTGTGGCACTTCTGGTAGACCTCGGCGATCCCGAGCTCTTTTGCCCTCCTGTCGACCACCTTCGAATTCCTGCCGGTGATGATCGCTACCGGTATTCCCGCCTGCCGCAGCATCACGATGCCGTGGCCGTCCCGCACATGGAAGGCCTTGTACTCGTTATCGTCGTTGTCGAGGACGATACTCCCGTCGGTGAGCACGCCGTCGACATCGAGGGCGAGGAGCTTGATCTTTTTGGCGATCCTGAGCGTTTCCGGAGGAGACATTCTGCTCTGTCCTGGGTCTCGGTGCAGGCGGCGTTTCATTATGCGATTCCCTCTCTCAATATATCATGGAGATGGATGATCCCCTTTGCCCGTCCCTTGTCGTCGGGGACGACGATCGAGGTTATGGACTTCTCTTCCATTATGGCCAGCGCTTTTGCCGCGAGCTCGTCCTCGCTGATCGTCTTCGGGTTCTTCGTCATCACCTCTTCGGCATGCAGGTCCAGGAAGTCTTTGCCCCGCTTCTCGATCCCGCGGCGGAGGTCTCCGTCGGTGACGATGCCCAGCACCTTCATATCGACATCCGCAACAACGGTAACGCCGAGGCGTTTGGACGATATCTCCATAATGACTTTCGTCATGGGTGTATCCGGGAATACCATGGGGAGCGCGTCGCCGGTATGCATCAGGTCCTTGACGCGCACGAGCAGCTTCTTGCCGAGGTTGCCGCCCGGATGATAATTGGCGAAGTCTTCCCGCTTGAACCCTCTCCTGGTCAGGAGGGCGACGGCGAGGGCGTCGCCCATTGCCATAGCAGCGGTCGTGGAGGCGGTGGGGACTATACCGAGCGGGCAGGCCTCCTCGGTCACCGATACGTCAAGGGCGACGTCGGCAGCCCTCGAGAGGGTCGAGTTGGCCTTTCCCGACAGCGAGATCAGCTTTACGCTGAAGCGCTCGAGAAAAGGGAGCAGCCCGATGAGCTCCTCCGTCTCCCCGCTGTTCGACAGGGCGATGATGATGTCATCGGCAGTGACCATGCCCAGGTCGCCGTGGCCCGCTTCAGCAGGATGCATGAAGAATGCCGGTGTCCCTGTAGAAGTGAGGGTGGCGGCGATCTTCTTGCCCACCAGCCCCGACTTCCCCATGCCGGTGACGATGACCCTGCCCGAACAGCTGAAGATGAGGTCGACGGCCTCTTCGAAGCTGCCGTTGAGCTTGGCGGCGAGCGCAGCGACCGCTTCCGCTTCCGTACGGATGACTTTTCTTGCTATGTCGAGAATATTGTCCATCTCCAACTGCCCTCTTGCGTTCTCATTAAGCGCCTACCAGGTATACTGGCAGCGAAGCCAGCCCGGGGGAACTCCCTTCCGGTGCGCCTCGTCTTCGAGCTCGCTCAGGTCCCGCTCGCGTTCCCTCAACTCCTTCCGGGCGTGATCGACGCTCTTCTGCGCCTGCGCTGCTCTCTTCCTATCTTTTGTCTTGTCTTTTGACGGAGCGCTGCCGAGCGCCGCGAGTTTTGCCTCCGCCTCCCTGACGGTATCGTTCGCCTCTTCGACCCTCTTCCGGAAGGCGCTCGCTCTCTTGCACCAGTACTCTTTCTCCTTCTGTTCCTCTATCGCCCGTGCCCGCTCCTTTCTGTCATCGCTCCTTGCCGGTACGGTTTTTGGCGCCTTCCGGTCAGAGGGCTTTGCATACCTCTTCAGATCCTCATTACCGTATACCGCGTCCTCACTATGAGCGGCCCGCAGGACAGCGCCTGAGAAAGAACAGACAATGCCGAACGCCAGTAAAGCGACTGCAATTCTGAATGCCATACACTTCCCCCCTCGTGCAGTTATCAAAAGGTCACCGGCACGGTGACAGCGCTAAACAGGTTCCTTCAGCGTGCATGCACATGCATTATGCTTGTGCAGCCATAAGCCCGTGAATATCCTTTATCATCCTCAGCAGTCGAGGCACCTTATCCAGAGGGATCATGTTGGGTCCGTCACAGAGCGCCTTATCAGGGTCGGGATGGACCTCCATGAAGAGGCCGTCGACGCCGACCGCGACCGCGGCACGGGCAAAGGCCTCGGCAAACTCCCTCTGCCCTCCGGACGAGGCGCCCTGTCCTCCGGGGAGTTGAAGGCTATGGGTCACATCGAAGATGACAGGGTGGCCGAAGGAGCGCATGATCGGCAGGCTCCTGAAGTCGACGACGAGATTGTTGTACCCGAAGGAGGTCCCCCGCTCGGTGAGGAGCAGCTGCCTGTTGCCGGTGGACGTAAACTTCTCGATGATGTTCCGCACATCCCAGGGGGCGAGGAACTGGCCCTTTTTTATATTCACCGGCTTGCCGGTACGGGCGGCAGCGAGGATGAGGTCGGTCTGGCGGCAGAGGAAGGCGGGCAGCTGCAGCACATCGAGCACCTGCGCAGCGGCCGCTGCCTCATCGGGAGAGTGGATATCCGACAGCACGGGCACCGCGACCTTTTTCTTCACCTCATCCAGGATCCTGAGCCCCCTGTCCATTCCCGGTCCGCGATACGAGGCTGCCGAGGTCCTGTTCGCTTTGTCATAGGAGCTCTTGAAGATGAAAGGAAGCCCGGCAGCGCTGCAGATCTCTTTCAGCCGCAGGGCGGTCTGGAGCGTGATCTCTTCGCTCTCGATCACGCAGGGGCCCGCAATAATGAGCGGAGGAGCGCCATCGCCCACCTTTATGTCGTGTATCGTAACTTTCATAAATGCCGGTCGATTTTTACCGTGTATTATATCACTAAGGGGCGGGTCTTTGTTATCGGCCTGAGCGCGGCAAAGGGAGGGCAAGAGAAAGGGCGGGGATACTGCGCCCCGCCCTTATCGGCAGCACTGCTCCGGCGGCCTGTGCTATTCGATGTTAAAGACCGCCACCTCCTTGATGCCCGGAAGGTACTCGCCTACCGGAACGAGCCTCTTGCCTTCGTTAACGCAGCCGATGATGATCGTCCAGAGCTGGTTCAGTTCTGCCTTCTCCCGTTCATTCTCCGGGGTCATTTTGAGCAGGGTGCCTTCGAGCTCGAATCTCATGATCATTCCTCCATAGCTATATGAAATTTAGAGCGTCTAACTGAATGAGCAGGGGGAGTCGGACGAGGCACAGTATGTTCGCTCATTCTCGGACGGCATCCAGCCGTCCTCCGAGGCACCAGCCCGCTCCGGAATCCTTCCTCCGCTCGGGCTGCTGATACCGCTCCACATACTATGCCTCGTCCGACTCCATGCCTTTCATTGCGTTAGGGGCTCTTGATGTGCAAAGCATCGGGGCCGCTGCGGGGCTCCCTATGTGGATTATACCGCCTGAAAGAGGTAAAATAAAGGCTGCGGCCAGGACAATTGTTATTATCCCATGAGAAGATACAGACCACCCCAACAGCCCGGCTCCCGGTATATCACTCCCGAAGGGAGAAAACGGTTGAGTGACGAGCTCGCGTTTTTATGGAAGGTGAAGCGGCCCCAGGTGACCCAGGCGGTCGCCGAGGCGGCAGCCCAGGGAGACCGTTCTGAAAATGCGGAGTATATCTACGGCAAAAAGCAGCTGCGCGAGATCGACGCCCGCGTCCGCTTTTTGACCAAGCGTCTCGGTGAGCTGGTGGTCGTGGACCGGCTGCCCGATGATACGAGCCGGGTCTTCTTCGGCGCCTGGGTGAGGCTCGAGCCTGAAGATGACGAAGAGGAGGCTGTCGAGTACCGCATCGTGGGGCCCGACGAAACGGACTTCAAGAAAGGGCTGATCAGCATCGATTCGCCGGTGGGGAAGGCCCTCATAGGGCGGTGCGAAGGCGATGAGGTCGTTGTCCAGCGGCCGAAGGGCAGAGCGGTCTTTACCGTTGTAGAGATACGGTATAGCGCATGATCCGGCCGTTCATTGTGCTCGGAGCAGAACGCCCGTTTCCCTCTCCGGGCAGCAGTCTGCCTGCTTTCTATTTCAGGATGGTCTAGTAGCCGTACAGCCCGTTGATCCTGTGGATGATCAGGGTGATCGGCTTCTTCATTTCCGGCTTCCTCGCGGCAGAGGCGATCTTTTCGACGACCTTTCTCGGAGCCGCTTTTTTAGCCTTTGTCGTTATTTTCGCAATCACCTGCTGAAGACCGTTCTTCCGTGCCGTCGTCGCTCTTTTACTCACCGTTTTCTGCGGCGCGGTCTTCTGTGCTGCTGCGATGAATGAGATGGCCGCTCTGCGGGGAGCGCTCTTCTTAACTGCTTTTCGAGAAGTCTTTCTCCCTGCCGCTTTTTTCGGAGCAGCCGGCGCTTTCTTTTTGGTCGTCGCCTTGGGTTGTGCCTTCTTTGTCTTCGTCGTCGCTTTTTTAGGAGCGGATTTTGCGGAGGTCTTTTTTGACGGGGCCTTCTTGGCAGCGGGCTTTTTGGCTGCAGTGCGTTTGGCCGCCGGCTTTTTCCCGGTCGCTGCTTTTTTGGGCGCTGTCTTCTTCGACGACGCAGGCTTCTTCACTGCTGTTTTCTTTGCTGCTGATTTCCTGACTGCCGGCTTCTTTGCAGCCGGCTTCTTTTGGGCCATAACCATCCTCCTCGCAAAATTTTATGTGCGCATTGTATCAGCACCGGAGCCCAAAAGTAAACAGATTAATGTGCCATTTCAACATCTTGCCTTATTCGATCCCCGCGCCCGGTCAGGGGGCTCCCCTGACCGTGGTATAATCAGGCGAGATGCATGAGCATGCTGTTTCCCGCTCTCGTAATAACGGTTATGAATTAAGGTGGAGGTACTATAGTGGACCGCAGGCAGTTCCTTAAGGCAGCAGGAGTGGCCGGCCTCAGCCTCGCTCTTCCCCCTGGCCTCGCTCCCCTTGTCGGGGACGCCGCTGCAGCGGAAAGGGTGGACCTTGCTGTTGCGAGCGGCGCCTCTCCCGCGAAGATGGTCGCCGCCGCTCTCGAGGCGATGGGCGGGATCAAGCGGTTCGTTTCGCGGGGGGATGTCGTTGTCGTGAAGCCCAACATGGGCTTCGACAGGACCCCTGAATTCGCCGCCACGACCAACCCCGAGGTCGTCGCTGCCGTAGTGAAGCTCTGCTTCGAGGCAGGAGCGAAGAAGGTGAAGATCTTCGACCGCTCGGTGAACGACCCCAGGCGGTGTTATGTCCAGAGCGGTATTGCCGATGCCGCCGGCGCCCTGGGCGCCGATCTTCGCTACATGGACGACCGGAAGTTCAGGGATTTCTCGATAAAAGGGGAGGCGCTGAAAGAGTGGCCCCTCTATACCGAGCTCTTCGAGGCGGACAAGATAATCAATATCCCCATCGCAAAGCACCACAGCCGGGCAAAGCTGACGATGGCGATGAAGAACTGGATGGGGGTGATGGGCGGCTCCCGGAGCATGATCCACCAGAAGCTCGAAGAGAGCCTCGCCGATCTCGCCCTGGTGATCAAGCCGACCTTGACCGTTCTCGACGCGGTGCGCGTGCTCACCGCGAACGGCCCCCAGGGCGGCAGCCTCGCCGATGTGAAGAGGCTCGATACGGTGATCGCCGGCATCGACCAGGTCGCGGTCGATGCGTATGGCGCGACGCTCTTCGGCATGAAGGGCAGCGATCTCGGGTATGTGAAGATCGCTGACAAGCGCGGGCTCGGGTCAATGGATCTGACGAGGATGAAAATAAGAAAGATTGCTGTTTAGCGTTTTTTATAGAATCGGCAGGCTTTCGTGGGCATGAAGACCTTTCGCCGCGTCTCCCAGGGGCTTTTCCTTCTCCTCTTTCTCTTCCTCTTCATCCAGACCGAGGCGAAGGGCAGGGATGAGCTCGGGTATCCGGTGCGCCTCTTCCTCGATTTCGATCCCCTTATCTTCATCACCACCCTCCTCTCGGCCCATACGGTCGCCAGGGCGTTCTATTGGTCGCTCATCGTGATCGCCATCACGCTGCTTCTGGGCAGAGTCTTCTGCGGGTGGGTCTGTCCGCTCGGGACGCTCAACAACATGGTCGGCGCGCTCGGGAGGCGGCGCGGGCATGCGGTCGGCCGGGAGTGGCACAGGGTCAAATATTTAATTCTCACCTTCCTGCTCGTTTCGTCGCTCTTCACGCTCCAACTGGTGGGCATCATGGACCCCCTCTCGCTGCTCATCAGGTCGCTCTCGCTCGGCATCTATCCTGCCTTCAATGCCACAGCGCATGCTGCTTTTGACGCGATCTACCGTACGGATATCCGCGGTCTCGTCGGGGTATCCGAGGCGATCTATACCGGATTGAAGGAGACCGTGCTCGCCTTCCAGCAGCCGCTTTACAACCAGGCCGCGTTGATAGGAGGGCTCTTCCTGCTCGTGCTGGGACTGAACCTCGTCGAGAAGCGGTTCTGGTGCCGCTATCTCTGCCCGCTCGGCGCGCTGCTCGGTATCCTCTCCCGGTTCTCTCTCCTCAAGCGTTCGGTCAGCGAGGGCTGCAGCTCGTGCGGCGCGTGCGCAGCGGTCTGCCAGGGCGGCGCCGCGCCCGATAAAGGGAGTGAATGGAAGGACGCCGAGTGCTGCTACTGCCTGAACTGCGACGATGTCTGCCCGAAGAATGCCGTCAGCTTCGGGTTCCGCGGAAAAAAGGCTGCGGCAGGGATGGACCTGGGGAGGCGAAGGGTCGTCGGTGCAATGGCCGCGGGGGTTGTCGCTGTCCCGCTGCTGAGGGTGAGTCCTCTCGGCAGGCCGGGAGGGTCCGATCCCCGTCTCATCAGGCCTCCGGGGGCAGTTGACGAGAAGGAGTTTCTCAAGCGGTGCGTCAAGTGCGGCGAGTGCATGAAGGTCTGCATCACCAACGGCCTCCAGCCGACCCTGCTCGAAGCCGGCCTCGAAGGGATATGGTCGCCGGTGCTCGTCCCGGCCATCGGCTACTGCGAATACCGCTGTACGCTCTGCGGCCAGGTCTGCCCTACGGGAGCGATCAGGCAGCTCGACCAGAAAGAAAAGGCCAAGGTGAGCATCGGCACCGCGATGATCGACAAGGGACGCTGCCTGCCCTATGCCCATGGAAAACCCTGCATCGTCTGCGAGGAGGTCTGTCCCACCCCGAAGAAGGCGATCTGGCTGGAGGAGGTGGCGGTGAAAGATCGCGAGGGCAGAACGGCTGCGGTGGAGCAGCCGCGCATCGACCTCGACCTCTGCATCGGCTGCGGCATCTGCGAAGCGAAGTGCCCGGTCCTCGGCAAGCCGGCGATCTATGTCACGAGCATCGGCGAGTCGCGGTCAAGAGAGAACCGGCTGCTGATGGGGTCGGGACCGTACGGCAGCTAAGCTCCTTCCTCTGCCCTCTCCCCGTTCATTTTACGAACGCTACCTCAAAGGCGAGGACGCCGTGGGGCGGGATATCGTGGAGGCCGACCCCATGCAGTTTCCGGAGCGCCTCGTCCGCGCTCTTCGCTTCAGGGACCGCGTTGCGGTAGTCTTCGTGATGGACCAGGTCGGTCAGGCCGTTGTAGGCGCGGATGCCGGTCACCGTCACTTCCGTTGAGGCGTAGTGGATGGTGTCCCCTACCTTTACGTCGGCATAGCGCTCTGCATTGGGCCGCACGTCGATCGTTTTGCGTCCCTCCCTGACCGCAGTCTCCCATTCGGGCTTGAGAACAAAACGGAATGATTTCTTGACGATCATGTCGCGCCTCCTCCCGTGTGGCAGTCTCTATAGAAATTGTATAGGGAAACAGGGGAAAAGTCTCGCGGCGGCGGAGCGAATTCGCCACCGCGGCGAGGATAGAGGCTTTTGACAGAGAGGTACAGGACACATTACGGTGGCGGCTATATTGACAATAGCAATACCTTTTTAGGAAAATGAGGATATGGAAATTAGAGACTTTGAATGGGACGATGACAATGTTGAGCACATAGCGAGGCATGGCGTATCGCCCGACGAGGTGGAAAGTGCCGCCTTCGATGATGAACCATGGGTAAAAAAGGGACGAGGGGGCACCAGATACCTGTTGGGATATACCGTTGCCGGACGATATCTTTTTGTTGTGTATGTCTTGAAGGGTAAGGGCAGGGCAAGGGCAATAACGGCAATGGACATGGATGATACAACGAGAAAACTCTACAAGAGAAGAGGAAAATAATGAAGAAGCTGCCGACGTTCAAGACGCAGGAGGAAGAGATACGGTTTTGGGAAAAGCATTCGATAGCGGAATACTGGGGAGACCTCGAGGAGAGCACCGATACGTTCGAGCGCCCGAAACTGACACCCGTGACATTGAAATTCGATCCGCTCGTTTTGAAAAAGCTGAAGATGCTGGCAAGAAAAAGAGGGATATCGTATAACGCCTATATACGCCTCTTGCTTGCCAAGGGTGTCGAAAAAGAAATACTCCAGAAATGATAAAAAAGGGCTCCCGAAACCTTTATTGTTCCGGATAATCGTTACCCCTGCCCCCTGTCCAGTGTCCGGTATTGAATCGCTTCGGAGACGTGGCTGCCCTGGATAGTTTCCGAGGCGTCGAGGTCGGCGATGGTGCGGCTGACTTTCAGGATCCTTGAATAGGCCCGGGCGCTGAGGCCGAGCGTCTGCATCGCCATGTCGAGGAGAGAATGAGCCTCTTCGGTGAGGACGCAGTGCTTCTTGATGTGGCGCGTCCTCATCTGGCCGTTGGCGAATATCCTGTCGTCTTTGAACCGCGCGAGCTGCCGCTCCCGCGCCTCGGTGACCCGCTGCCTGATCGTCCCGGACTTCTCTCCGGCATATTCGTTCGAGAGCTCTTTGTAAGGGACGGCGGGCACGTCGGTATGGATATCGATGCGGTCCATGAGCGGCCCCGACACCCGCGAGCGGTAGCGGTTGATCATCCCCGGCGTGCAGGTGCAGTGGTGGCGGGCGTCGCCGAAATAGCCGCAGGGGCAGGGATTCATCGCCGCCACCAGGACGAACTGGGCGGGATAGGCGACGGTCGCCACCGCCCGGGAGACGGTGACCATCCCGTTCTCGAGGGGCTGGCGCAGGACTTCGAGCACGTTCCTCTTGAACTCCGGCAGCTCGTCGAGGAAGAGGAGGCCGTGGTGCGCGAGCGAGACCTCGCCGGGCCGTGGCATCTGGCCGCCGCCGATGAGCGCGACATCCGAGATGGTGTGGTGCGGAGCGCGGAAGGGGCGGGTCGCGAGCAGCGACTGTCCGCTCGCGAGGAGCCCTGCAACGCTATGGATCTTGGTCGTCTCGAGCGCCTCTTCGAAGGTCATCGGCGGCAGTATCGAGGGGATCCTCCGGGCAAGCATCGTCTTCCCGCTGCCGGGCGGGCCGATCATGAGGATGTTGTGCCCTCCTGCCGCAGCCACTTCGAGCGCGCGCTTCGCATGCTCCTGTCCCTTCACGTCGCAGAAGTCGTCCTCATAGAGAGAATTCTCGGCCATCGCTTCCGCGATGTCGACGGTAAAAGGCTCTTTTCGCGAGATGTTGCCCAGGAATTCTATCGTCTCCGGAAGGTTCGTCATGCTGTAGACCTCGATGCCCGCCACCACCGCAGCCTCGGCAGCGTTCTCTTTCGGCAGGAGAATACCCTTGAGGCCGCGCCGCTTCGCCTCGAGCGCCATGGGCAGCGCCCCCCTGATCGGCTTTATCGAACCGTCGAGCGAGAGCTCGCCGGCAAGGAGGTACTCGTCGAGCGCCGCTGTCGGGATGATCTCTTCCGCAGCGACGATGCCTATGGCGATGGGGAGGTCGAAGGACGACCCCTCTTTCTTCAGGTCCGCAGGGGCCAGGTTGACGGTGATCTGCTTCAGGGGGAAGTTGAAGCCTATGTTCTTGAGCGCTGCCTTGATCCGGTCCTTGCTCTCCTTGACCGCGGCATCGGGGAGCCCCACCATCGAAAAGTGGGGAAGTCCTCTGGACGTGATATCGACTTCTACTTCGACCGGATGCGCATCGATGCCGATGACGTACGCGCTGAGCGTCCTGGACAGCATAGCCGGATGGTCCCCCCGGGTATCGTGGAATAAACGAGCCGGTTTGATTATCTCTTATTGGCGCCGTGATGTCAATGAGGCGGTAAAAACGTGTCAAGCCAAAATAGAAATGTCCTATTTTTACCAAAATAGAAATGTCCGGTTTTATGCAGCTGCTTTCTGAGGCCGTTTCCTCAACTTCTGGCGCTCAAACATTCTCTTGTTACTATCCCTCCA